>JBFFMO010000959.1:0-2375 GCA_041554035.1 Allomicrovenator sp.
GTAGAGCTGATGAACCGAGCGGCAGCGGGCTCCTTGAATGCCCTTGATCTCGAACCGACTCTGGCCCTTCCACCCCATCAATGGGGCCCCCTGCACGCCGTCTGGCTTTGCCTCGAGGGCCCAGAGATGGCGAGCGACTTAGAGACGCCCTTCCTCACTTGGATAGCTCTTGCCAGGCGCCCCGAACATGGCTGGCTGCCTATGGCCGAACACTTCATGTCACGCGGGTTATTTTTCGCCGGAATGGCGGTGCTGCAGCGAGCCATGCGCGAGGGTGAAAACACCCCGGAAGATGCCTTCGAAAGGCTCCTCGAACATGCGATCTCGCATGCCACCGAGACCGCCAATGAAAAAGACATGCAATGGTGGCTGGTTCAAGCGTCAGGCCGCTAGCCGAACGCTGATGGCAGGCGGTCTTGAATCGACTTCAGGTGGGTGAAGGCTTCGGTCTCGCTCACAAGCGCGCGTTCGTAGCCCTGCATCGTCCCATCAAGGCATCGCGCGGATTCTTCGAAAGCCTTTGCCGCATCCTGCAACGCCGACATTTCGAGCAGCTCCGCCCATCTCGCCAACACACGCGAGGCGGCCTCACGGCCTCTTCGCCGAGAGACCACGTGATTTTTAAAGAATTCGACTTCTTCGGCGTCCTGCAGCTGGAGCCGCGAGATGACTTTTCCGCCCTCGAGCCCCGGCACATAATTTTCTCGGGTCTCGTGAAAGAACTCTTTGCTGCCAAACCCGTGGTCGATCGTCCATCGTAGGACGCCCTCGATTTGCCGGCTGCGGCTTGTGAGCCCCTGATCCCCCTGGCGCACCGTGATGATATAATTCACGAACACTTCGGAATCGCCCTGCGGGGCCTTCTGAAGGTCGAACGTCCACGTCGTGTTTCCGTCGGTGACAGTGACTTCATGAACGCCTGGAAGGTCGCGGTAACCCGTCAGAAGCACGACCCCTTTTCCACCAAAACCCTGCGAAACCAGCGGTCTTCCCAGTGCGAGTTCGTAGCGCACCAACTTCCAAAGATCTTCGGTGGAAGGACCGTTCAGGTCACGCGCATGCCATCCTGAAAAATAGCCGAGACTTTCCAGCACGCCGTAATTAGAGAACCACTCGCCATCTGCTGAAAAATAGCGGTCCTCGGCCTCATGACGGTTCAGCTTTGGATCAAAAGCGTAAGTCATCAGCGCCGCTGACGAGACACAGAGCCACTCATCCAAGTCCACTTCTGCGCCCTGCGCCTCCGCTGAAACACCCACCGCCTGCACCAGACCTACCGCACCTGGCAGGATCGGCGGCGCCTCGACTTCAAGCTGAATCTGTTTTGGAAATTGCATAACGCGGTCTCAAAAGTACGAAATAAAAGCGGTCGCGAGTCCAAGGAAGGCCATGAACCCAAAGATGTCGGTGAAGGTGGTCACCACAACGCCACCGCCAAGCGCGGGGTCCTGATTCAGCGCTTTCAACATGATGGGCACAGCTGCACCGGCCAGACCCGCGATCGTCATGTTGATGACCATGGCGCTGAACAAAACCAGGCCAAGGACCGGACTGCCTTTCCAAAGCCACGCGGTCACGCCCGCTATAACGCCGATGCCAGCTCCAACCGTGAGGCTGATCACCAGCTGCTTACCGATCGCGTGCATGCCCTGCGAATACTCAAGCTCGCCCAGCGCAATGGCCCGCGTGACGACGGTCAACGTCTGGGTTCCGGCGTTGCCGCCCATGCCCGCAACCACAGGCATGAATGTCGCCAGAACCACAACCTCGGCAATACTTCGCTCAAAGAGGCCGACCACGGTCGACGCCAAAAACGCCGTCCCAAGATTCAAGACCATCCACGGAAAACGACGCGCGATCGAACGACTCACCGGCGAATAAACGCGGTCTTCGTCCGAAAGAAGCTGCATGCGGTACATGTCTTCAGTGGCTTCCGCGGTCAAAACGTCGATGACGTCGTCCACGGTGATGACGCCTAGAAGCGTGAACTTTTCGTCGACAACGGGCACGGCGAGCAGGTTGTATCTGGCCGTCAATTCAACGACGACTTCCTGGTCATCCGTGGCCTTAACAGCCACCGGATTGGTCACCATGATCGCAGAAAGAGTCGCCTCGGGCTGGGCCGCAATCAGACGCCTGATCGGCACCACGCCCAGAAACGTCTTCGATTCGTTGACCACATAAACGTAAAAAATGAACTCAGACTCGGCAGCGCGTTCGCGTATCGCCTGAATCGCTTGTTCGACCGTCATGTCCTCACGAACGGTCAACATGTCGGCCGACATCAAAGAGCCTGCCGATTCCGCAGGATAAGTGCGCAAATGGTCGATTCGAATTCGACGATTTTCGTCCACTTTCCCAAGGACGGCATCGAC
>JBFFMO010000960.1:0-2369 GCA_041554035.1 Allomicrovenator sp.
CAGGCTAGGCCGTCATCACAATCGGCATCGGCTTCGCAGCGGGTCACGCCCGTAAATTGCGCGTCAGGACTGGCATCAGAGCCAGCATCGGTCGCGTTATTTGTCGGCGTCGTGATCGTGGTCTTGGGCGGTGTGCCGTCGTCGCTGCATGCGGCGAATAACAAACAGGTCCCGACGAATAGAGTCTTGAGGCGATAATTCATTGAAGCCTCCCGTAGATGACGGTGTTGCCGCTCTGACGAGTATTGGGGAGTGCGCCGTTGGTGATGGGCACGATCTTGATAAGCGAGGTGTTCGGGGGTTGTCCCAACGACGCTGAGAGGTCGATTTCAGGAAGTGGGAACGCCGCGAGCGGCGTGCCGTTTCCGAGCAATCCACCAAGGGCGGGGACCAATTGGGTTTCAAGCAAAGATGCCAGTGCGGGCTCGACGCCAAGGGCGGCTTCGTTGGTCACGTTGACCTCAAGCTGAACGTTTTCGATGGCCTGAATCACGATCTCGATATCGCCCGTGGCGGGGTTGGCCGCCAGAGTGATGGGCGCGTCAAATGCGACGTAGACCACGGCTGTAACCGGCTGCCCAAAGAGGTCCAAGGTCGTGTCGATACGCAGGTCTCCGATGTAGAGGCGTAGTTCGCCGTTCGCGCAATCACTGGCGACCGGCGGCAGGTAGCCGCTGACGTCGAGGTTCAGGTTTGTGACGCCGTATTGTGCTAGATCGACGTTGCCCAAAAGCGAGGGGTCGACCGGGAATTGCAGAAGGCCTCCCCACCACGCGGCCCGCAGAATCTGGTTGATCGTGTCGTCGGCAAAGACGATCTCGAGCGGTGCAGCTTTGGGGATGACCATCTGCTGGCCTGCGCCACAACCGACCCGCATCGGAACGCCCAGATTCGCGTTGAAGACACCGCTATTTGGCGTGCCACGGCTCGCCGCAGTGGCCCACGCACGAAGCCCGAAAGCGCCTCCTTGGGGACCCGGGGTCGCATCCTGGAAGTCAGTCGAAGAAAAGTCGCTTTCCAGCGCGATGGCGATGGCAGGTGGGTTGCCGTCGAGGCGTGGCAGACTGAAGACCTGATTGAAGGCCAGCGCGCCAAGCCCGTCGGCGAGCAAGGGTCCAAGGACGGTTGAAAGCTGGGAATTTAGTTCGCTTTCTAGATCCGAAACAATTCCGCCGCGAATGATGGGTTCGATGATGCTCAAGAGGAAGTTCGTCCACCCATTATTGGAGCGGATATCCAGGTTGTTGATGCTCGTCTGCGCGTTGACGACGCTGACTTCGAGGGTATTGGTTGGCGACACCGACATCAGCAGGTCTGCGTTAATCACGATGGACGAGATCGTCAGTGATCCGTTGCTGTCGCCTCCCAGAAGCAAGCACCCAAAATTCGTACAGTCGAATCGCAATCCACCGCTGATCGAATTCAACGAAGCACGGATATGAAGCCCGCCGTCGATGGCGTCGAGCACCACTGTCGAACCTGCAAAATTGAGGCTCGTTACGTAGATGTCAAAACCGGCCGAACTTGCGATGACCGTGTTGGGATTAAAAAACGAGCCCAAATCGAAGCCGTCCAAAACGCCCTTGAAGATCGCGGCGAGGTCGGTCGGGGGCGGTGGCATCTTGTCGTCGATCGACTCCTGGCCAAGGTAGATGCCAAGGCCCGGATTCACGTTGCCGGCACCAGCAGGCGTGGGAAGCGTGTAGGCACTTGAATAATGATAGGCTTGGACGCGGGCGTCCTCGGTTCCAAGCTCGTCGATGGCGATGAACTCAAGTGTGTTCCCGCCCGTATCGGGTGTGACGGTCAACGAAAAGCTGCCGTCGACGGGGTTCACAGCAACGATCTGCCCGTTGATTTGGAACGATGTAATCGCCCCCGCGCCACTGGCGACCGTGCCCGTGACGTTGATGGTGCCGGGGATCGGCCCTTGAATCGTCGCACCGCGCGGCGGGTAGGTCACGTTGATGGTGGGCCGGCAGGTGAACGATTGCAGAACCGTATAACCGCAGCCGTTGATCGGGTCGCAGAAGTTGACGGTGCAGGCGTTGTTGTCGTCGCACATCGAGGACGTGTCGGTGAAGACGCATCCCGTGGCTGAGTTACATGAGTCCGACGTGCAGACGCTGTTATCGTCGCAGGGCAGTGGTTCTGTGCCAGGAACACATCCGCCAGCGGCGCACGTGTCGCCCACGGTGCAGGCGTCATTATCGTCGCAGGGAAGGGTGTTGTTCACATGGATAACGCCCACGGCTGGATCGCAGGTGTCGTCGGTGCAGCCGTTGCCGTCGTTGGGGTCGACGGGAACGCCAATGCAGGCGCCCTGGGTGCAGGTGTCGACCAAGGTGCAGAGGTTTCCGTCATTACAA
>JBFFMO010000961.1:0-2360 GCA_041554035.1 Allomicrovenator sp.
GTCGTGATGTATCCCTGAGGCTTGTTTACGAGCAGGTAGATCAAGCTCGCAACGCCTTCGATGATCCGTCCGTCAACTTCAACTCTGTCTTTTTCCGAGTCAACCGTTGTGCCCAGTTCTTTGCATACAAGACCGTTTACCTTGACCCGTCCTGCGACGATCATGGTTTCTGCGGTGCGGCGGCTTGCCACGCCCGCGTGGGCGAGAAATTTTTGTAGTCGCATGTCGCTCATTCTTCTTCTTCCTGTGAGCCGTTTTCGAGAATCATCTCGAAATCAATTTCCAGCTGGTCGAGGGTCGGTAGGTCCGATAGGCCCTTCAATCCAAAAAACTGGAGAAAACGTTGGGTCGTGCCGTAGAGATTGGGGCGGCCGATATCGTCCATTCGACCAATCACTGTGATGAGTTCAAGTTCGTTCAGTTTCTTGACCATCCCCGAGGAGTCCACGCCACGAATCTCGTCCACTTGCGCCCGAGTCACGGGTTGCCTGTACGCTACAATCGCGAGGGTCTCAAGTGCAGCTTTGGAAAGCTTGAAAGGTCGGACCTCGTAGAGGCGTAAAACAGCCTGATTGAAGTCAGCATTTGTTCTGAACTGAAACCCGCCCGCGACTTCGACAAGGTGGATGCCACGGCTTGTTCCACTGAAGTCCAATTTCAGCTGTCGCAGCGCGCGTTCGAGGTTTTCGGGCGGCTCTTCTGGAAAGAGCCCCGAGATATGCGTTCGGGCGAGCGGTTCGTCGGCCGCAAAAAATACAGCCTCCAGGTGCCCTTTGAGCAGATCGATGTCGGTCGCCGGACGCGTGGTCGCGGGTTCATGCATGGTGGAGCTCCAGGAGCTGCGACACCTCATCGATATCAAAAATCGAACGTTCGATCCAAAGCTGGTCGCCTTCGAGGCGGCTCTGGAAAAGCTTGATCATTTTCAGTCGAGTCATTTCCAGAAGCGCCAGAAAGGTCGTCACAATTCTGTGCCGGCTCAAATCCCCGTGCTCGAAGAGATCCTCAAATTTGATGCGGGGGTGATTCGTCAGCACATCGGCAATCTCAAGAATTACCGAGCGCAACGTAAGCTGTTGCGAACTGACCTCATAAACCCAACGTCCATCAACTTTGCTTCGCGCGACAACGCGCTCAAGCGCCTCAAGGAGATCACTTATGGACGCTTCTTTGATGGGAGGCGGTCCCAGAAGCGAGGTGAATTCTCGGGATTTTTCGGGGTGCGTGAAGACGTCTCGGTCCAAAATTGCCCGAGAATCTAGGCCTTGAGCCGCAGCTTTATAACGTTGGTATTCGAGGAGGCGTTCAACAAGCTCCTCGCGTGGGTCTGGACCGTCGTCATCGTTTGGGAATTCTTCTTTCGGAAGAAGCATTTTTGACTTGATGAAGATCAGTAAGGCCGCCATCTCAAGCCACTCTCCGCCGATATCGAGATCGAGCGTTTCGACCGATCTGACGAATCGTAAGTACTCTTCGGTGATGAACGAAATCGGGATGTCGAACACGTCGATTTCGTGCTTCCGAATCAGTTCGAGCAGAAGGTCCAAGGGACCTTCAAAGGCGTCGAGCCTGACAAGTAGTTCTGGTGGAGTTGTTCGAAGAGGATCCGTAGCCATCTGCCGCTTCCTTGGAATCGGCCGTGGAGTGTGACGAATGATCCCAAAAAGTCAACGACCGGGGTTTTATCAGCCGCGTGGGTGGTGTTCGGCGTGGATGGCTTTGAGCCGTTCTTTGGCCACGTGCGTGTAGATCTGAGTCGTTCCGATATCGGCGTGGCCTAAGAGCGACTGAACCACGCGCAAATCAGCGCCGCGCTCAAGAAGATGGGTGGCAAATGAGTGGCGCAATTTATGGGGGCTGATTTCCTTGTCGATTCCGGCCAAAACCACGTATCGCTTCAGGTTTTTCCAGAAACCCTGACGGGTCATCTCGCTGCCTCGTCGAGTTACAAATAACATGGGCGACGAACCAGGGCCTCCCGAGGCGGCCAACAACGCGCCGCGGCCGGTGGCAAGGTAGTCTTCGATGGCTTCTGCCGCGACCTCGCCAATGGGGACGATCCGCTGTTTGGAGCCCTTACCGACGACGCGCACCCAGCCCGCCCGCAGGTCGACTTCCCGTTGGCGCAAGGTGACCAATTCGGTGACACGTAGTCCGGTGGCGTACAACACTTCGAGCATTGCTCGGTCGCGCAGACCTTCGGGTGTCAGCACATTGGGGGCCTCAATCAGCGCCTCGACTTCGGCAAAAGTCAGCACATCCGGGACGCGTTTGCCATATTTAGGCGAGTCGATATGAGCGGTGGGGTCTTTGGTGATGGTTCCAAGTATGCGCAGGTACTTAAAGAGCCCGCGAATGGA
>JBFFMO010000962.1:0-2355 GCA_041554035.1 Allomicrovenator sp.
AGGTCACCTCGGCCGCCTGCCGAAGCTCGTCCGAGCGTCGTGAGAATGCAATCAGCGCCCTGCTCGTCTCGGAGGCGATTTCGAGGGCGCGATCCTGAAGGTTCGACTCCTTCTTCTCGATCTCGATGACAATCCGCTCGTAGAGGACGCGGCCGGCGATGATGTTGTCTTTTTCGACGCCTTTGACCTCGGCCTCGGCCTCGGCGAATTCCGATCTCAATTCATCGCGCAAAAACTCCAAACGCTTCAAACCTGCAGAGAAAGCCAGAAAGAGGCCCCATACCGCACCTTGAAAAAGATCTTGGCCAAACTCCGAACTCTCAAAGACCGTCATCCCCACCCGCTGCGTCACAAATACGCCGAGAGCCAACGCACACCCATAGAGCAACCAATTCCAGGCGCCCTCGATATGGGTCTTGCCCTCGCCCAAAGAAGCCCCGGCCCCGATGAAAAGTCCACCAAGGGCCCCAGCTAGGATCGGCTGGAAGCTCCAGGCGATGGCCATGACGACACCGCCCAGAATCGACAGCACGAGCCGAAGCATGGGTGTGCCCTCTTTGGGGTCGGCGAGGTTTGCGAGCAGTCCAACGGTGGCGCCAAACGACAGGGCCATGAGCTCGATGTGTTGGGAGCCTGCAACCTGCGCCAAGACGAAGGCCACGATTCCACTGAGCGCGCCACCGCCCAGGAGGACGATGGCTTCACGCTGGTACGAACGGGAATTGGGGAGCGATACGCTGACGGCCATGAGAATTGCCTAAGTCACAGGTTGGGTGAACACCGAGATTAGAAGAGCGTCTTGTCCAACATGATGGCGTTGGAGCGGGCTTTCTTGGACTTGACCATGGTGCGGCCGCTGACCGACGAAGCTGGTTTGGCTTGGACCTCGCCTTTGAGTTGATCGAGCTCCGAATCCACGCGGTCGAACTTGCTTGGGTCTGCAAATTTGTAGCTCTTGCGACGTTCGCGCATGTTCTGCTGTGTTTCCTCGATCCGGCGAGTGGCCTCATCAGCCTTGCCTTCGCTGTACAGGTTCATCGCATCCTGCATCGTTTGAGCCACTTCAACCTGTTGCACACGGGCAATCACGTCGACGTTCGAGGCCGTGCGAGCAGCAGCAGCATCGGTGGTCACCACCGCGCTCAGCGTCGCCATCTTAAGGTCGGGCTTGTTGTTAAGCACGTCCTCGTAAGCCAGCGAGATGTCCATGACCGGCGCGGCGCCAGACGAAGGGGCGCTCACTTTCAACTTCGCGAGAATGCTCTTCATCTCTTCGGAGCGAAACTCGGCCATCGAGATGAAAACCTGGTTTCCATCGACCCGAGCTGGGAATCCGAAGACGTGGTCGACGGTGACGCCAGGCGCCAACTTGATGACGACCGCTGTGTTTCGAGCGACCGTCGCAGCCAGAGCCGTGAGTTCTCGTTCGAACACGGTCGCGACTGCACTGGCCTCGTCGACGAAGTAGTAGTTGCCTGCACCCGAGTTCGCCATCTGCGTCATCAGGTCTTCGTTGTAATCGAGGCCAAATCCAACGCTCGAAACTGAGATTCCGCCTTCCAAGGCTGTCGAAGCGAGACGCTGAAGGTCCGCAGGAAGGGTCATTCCGATATTGGCGTGGCCATCCGACATCAAGATCACCCGATTGACGGTGTCCTCACGCTTCCAACGAGAAACCTCGGAATAGCCCTGCTGGAAACCACCGGAGAGGTTTGTCCCGCCGCCCACCGCCATCGAATCAATGGCGCGTCTGAGTCGTGCTCGATTTTGTGTGTTCATCTGTGCGGATGAAAAATCCACGCTCACATCCGAACCATAGGAGACCAGCGCGAGGCGATCCTCGTCGGTGAGCACATCGATGAGTCGCCGCGCTGACGCCTGAAGTTGCTCAAACTTTTCGCCGGCCATCGAGCCCGAACGATCCAAAACGATCGCGACGTTCAATGGAGGCCGCTTGGCGCCCTCGTATTTCAACGCCTGAATGTCGATCGAAGCGTACATGTCCGAAGTCCCACCGCCGAGAACCTGACCATTCGAGATCGCGGCTTTCAGGGTCAAAGTCCCTGGCAAATTCGCGTTGGTGTTTGGTTGGGATGGATTCGTGGTGGGAACGGTGACAGTCGGGGTCCCGATGGGGTCCGGGGTCACGTCCTGTTTCTTAGTTCCGAGGAATAATGCTGCGGCCAAAAGTAGGACCACAACCGCTCCAATCGTCGCGAGTTGTTTCATGATAATCTCCGTAGGGCTTGTCGTTTAGCGTGATGACCTGACTCAAAACGCGGCACATGGGCGATGGATCTTAGAAAAAGAGATTTTTCTCGTAATCCTACGTTCTGGACAGCAAATTCGCCCCGA
>JBFFMO010000963.1:0-2354 GCA_041554035.1 Allomicrovenator sp.
AGCGAGTCCTTAATATTGCTTCCAGTCGCTTCAAAACTTCCTGTGCACGAATATCCACTCGCGAGTGCGCTCCTCGACGCGACAATCGTCGACGCCCCGACGACACAGGGGTCGACCTCATTTGCAGCCGCGCATGGAGCCGTAGCGCCATTGCAGCAGTGCCCGGTGCCGCCCGCAGCAGCCACAACGGAATTGATCTGCTGAGCACTCCCTGAGCCAAATCCAATCATGTACGTAAGCACGGGATTGGTAGCCCGGTTGCGAACGGCGCAAGCGTTAGTGACCGCGCCTCGTGCAATGGCAGTGCTGTCAGGTGCGCCATCGGTGATGATGATCCCCAGGTTTGGGCGAGTGCTATCGTTGAGGGTGGGCGCCAGATCCAGGAGCTTGAGCGCGTCCTGGGTGCGTGTGCCTGTTCCGCCCGGGGCCGTCTGTGAATTTACCGAGGTGATGATTGCTGGCGCCGTGTCCTCACCACAATTCACCACAACTCTGGCATCAATCCCGTAAGGACTACTCGAGAGCTGGTTCGATCCAAAATAACCAATTCCAAGACGAATGCTGTCGCAGTTGGGGTCGCTCGGGCCGGTGCAAGGCCCTGGTGTGTAGACGCTATTGGCCACATCTGTCAGTGCCAGCTTTGCTATCTTTAGAAGTGAATCATTGGACCCGTCCCCGTCCACGTCTTCGCCACTCGAAGAGAGCATCGAACCGGTCACATCCACGACGGCCAAGACGTTGGGCGCCTTGGGGCCGATCTCGTGTTCCGTCGGCGGCACGCACGTGAAAACAAATTGGTCATCTTCGTCGTCATCTGCCATCGCCGGTGATGTCAGGGCCAAGGTTCCGACAATGAACGTCGCGCTCAAGAAGATGCGTTTCACAGGGAACCTCATTGGATATCAACTGAAAATGCAAATGCACCGCTTTCGTTTCGGGGGCGATCGACCACGATGAAGTAGTTGCCAGAAGTCGCCACGGTCCACGTCAACACATCGCCGAGATCGACAAATCGCTCGCAGGTCGGGGTCGGGTCACACGTCGGAAGCACCGCGATCACGTCATCTTGAGTGTCCATCGAGGCGTCCACGACCACGACCTGACCGGCGGTCAGGTTCGGTAATGACAAGATGATGTCCTGTCCCTGAGTCGCAGTACCGTTTCCGTTGGTCGAACACGACGCGATTCCAGCGAAGTTATACGTACTGGTATAGGCCTTGATGTCACCGCCGAAGGTCATGGACGCCGTGACTTCGATCGCCTGAGCACAGGTCTCACCGTCACAAGACGTGCCGGTGCAAGAGTCCGCACACCCGTAAGGAATCTCTGACGTTCCACCAAAACATGTCACGACATTATCCGCATCACAGGTGGTCTCACCCGGAACGCAGACAAGCGGTGCGAAGGTCAAATCAATGTCGAACGCGCCTACGTCCAATCCCACAGCAGGCTCAACGATCAGGTAATAGACCGTTCCCACGCTGGCATTGAACGAAAACGTTTCGGAGTCGCTGCAAGTCTGGATGGCAGCCCCGACATTGCAAGCATCGCGCTTGAGTTCCATCAACCAGTTTACACCGGCTGTGGTCGTCAGATTCACGGTCACAGTGGCCGGTGCCGAAACTTCGAAGCGGAAGGCGTTCTCGGGCCCAGTGAAGGTTGTCCCTTCACCACACGACGAATTGAGCGTGTCCGCGAATCCGGTCGTGTCTCCCGAGAAGTTTTTTGATTGAGTGATGTCGAGTGTCCCCAAATCGGTGACCTCGTCACAGGCGAGCTTCGCGTCCAGGGGGACACAGTCATCCTTCACACACTTGGTGCCGCCCTCGCAGAAACCAAGAGTGCCGCACTCACCTGGAATTCCCGCATCTGCATCGTTTGTCGCATCTGTATCGGCATCGACATCAGGGATACCCTCGTCCATCGTGCCCACGTCGGGAATCGTCGAAACAACAGGAGGGTTGTTGGTGTCGTCCTCTCCACAGCCCACGAAAAAGAGGGCTGCTGCGAGTAAAACCGCGGTTTTCATATTCTTCCTTAAGTAAAGCGCTGCAACCAGTTGACCCGAATGCGCTGGGCTGGTCAAGCGGTGCAGGGCGACTTAAAGAATTAGCGTTCGATCGCCTCGAAGCGGCGAATCGAAAGATCGAGGTATTCGGTCGACTGATCGATTCCAACGTAACGACGGCCTTCTTGGGAAGCCGCGACACCGGTTGTTCCTGAACCGCTGAATGGGTCCAAAATCAGCGCGCCTTCGTCCGTTGATGCCCGAACAATTCGTCGAAGCAGCTCAATCGGTTTCTGCGTTGGGTGTTTGCCTTCTAGCTTTTCGGCCTTGCGCGGAGACATGATGC
>JBFFMO010000964.1:0-2350 GCA_041554035.1 Allomicrovenator sp.
GCACAGTGAACACCGTGGTGTTCACGTCGTCGGAATTAACAAAATCAGCAGTAACCGGCCCCGGGCTTTCCGGCAAACCCGCTGGGAACTCAATTGCCAGGTCTGTACTTTGATCTGAAATAATGGCGGGTTCATCACAAAATTAGGGGACCACAAATCCCCCACCATCTACGTCTGAATCCCCGGTATCCACCAACCGAGCGTCCCCAACGTCGGCAGCAGCATCGGACAGGGACAGGTCGTCCAAACCCATGTCTTCAGCAAGAGAAGCGCGAGAGTCGTCTACGCACGCCCCTAACCCCAATAGGAATGTCATGAAAATTAGATGTCGAATCATATCGCCCCAGTGCTGTTTGAAGACCTGCATTGAACCCGAAGACGGCTTAAAAGGCCAGCGGGCTAGTTGGCGTCGGTCCGCACAAACCGAATCACGTTGCTGCGTTGGTCCCATAGGATGGGCGCTTCTGGACGAGTGGTTCCGTCGGGATCGACGTTCGGAACATAAGGGGTATGGGTGCCCAGGAGTTGCAAATCAACGCTTGGAACCTCAGGAAGCGGAACCTCGAATTCCCCGCGCCAAACCGGAATGTAGGGTTTGCCCTCGCCGCCATTGGTCCGCGGAAACGCAACATTCCATCGGTCTGGCAGCACAGCATCACCAAGGACCGGGAAGATCACCTCGGCGATCCATGGCCCCATTTCTACCTTAGCGGACGGCGGATACCCCAGTATTTTTATTTTGGCCGATGTTCTTCCAGTAACGTCAATTTCGTGGGGCGCGACGCTTGCGGACTCCAATAAATGCCCGTCGACCCAAATCTGGAAATTTTGATAGAGCCCCACGCCTAATCGCGCTTCGTGCAAAGCCGCTTCGTCCGCCGTGGGCACAAACGTCGGGTCGTAGAGTGGGCTTGCCTTCACAAAACAGGGATGGGCCGGAATCTCGAAAGAGCCGTTGAAGACCACTATCTTATTCATATCCACTTGATGCCCAGTATTTTGAAGATCTTCATAACCGGCAAGAATGAGGTCGTAGGTTCGAGCCTCGGGCAGATAGCTTTGATCAATTTCAACGTCGAAGACCAAGGATTCGCCAGGTTGTATCACCCCGCGATCGACAACATACCCCGTGTATTGGTCCAATATCTGAGTACGGTCGCGATCCCAAACCGTGATTTTGGCAGGCACTGGTTGATAATCCAAAAGAATCACGTAACGAAGTCGTAGCGCCTCGTAAGCCAGCGCCACATTATAGACTGTATAAAAGACAAGATCATCTTCGAGCGGTTTCCAAATCGCTCTGAAGCCGTTGGTTTTTTGATTCGTCGGCACGGTGAACGTCGTGGTGTTCACGTCGTCGGAATTAAAAAAATCAGCCGTAACCGGACCCGGGCTTTCCGGCAGGCCCGCCGGCAACTCAAATGGTAGGTCCGTGCTTTTAGCCGCGACCATTCCGGGTTCATCACAAAAATAGGGGACCACAAATCCCCCACCATCTACGTCTGAATCCCCGGTATCGACCAACCGAGCGTCCCCAACGTCGGCAGCAGCATCGGACAGGGACAAGTCGTCCAAACCCATGTCTTCAGCAAGAGAAGAGCGTGAGTCGTCTACGCACGCCCCAAGGGCCACCAAGAATGCCATTAAAATCAGATGCCGAATCATATCGCCCCAGCGCTGTTTGAAGACCCGCATTGAACCCGAAGACGGCTTAAAAGGCCAGCGGGCTAATTGGCGTCGGTTCGGACAAACCGAATCACGTTGCTGCGTTTGTCCCACAGACCGGGCGCTTCTGGATGGGGTGTTCCGTCAAGACCAATGCTCGGAACATAGGGTGTATGAGTGCCCAAAAGCTGCAAATCAACGCTTGGCAAGTCAGGAAGCGGAACTTCGAACTCGGCGCGCCATACAGGAATAAATGGCTTCCCCTCCCCGCCATTCGTACGTGGAAACGCGACATTCCATCGGTCCGAGAGAACTTCGTTACCCAAGACCGGGAAGATCACCTCGGCAATCCATGGCCCCAAATCAGGAAGTGCATTAGGCGGGAATCCAAGGACTTTGACCTGGACAGATGTTTTGCCTGTAACGTCAATTTCGTGCGGAGCCACACTTGCAGACTCCAAGAGATGCCCATCGACCGCGATGTGGAGATTTTCATACAGCCCTACTTCCAATCGAGCTTCATGCAAAGCCGCCTCTTCAAGCGTCGGCACAAACGTCGGAGCGTAAAGCGGACTGGCCTTCACAAAACAGGGGTGTGCTGGAATATCAAAAGAGCCATTGAAAACGGTAATTTTATTGATATCTACCCGGTACCCTGTGTTCTGAAGATCTTCATAATCCACAA
>JBFFMO010000965.1:0-2346 GCA_041554035.1 Allomicrovenator sp.
CCGAATACCGTCCCCAATGACGTGGACCCGAACGGCCTTGCGGGGCAGGGCTATGAGCTCTTTAAGGCTCAATGTTCGCGATGCCATTCCATCAATCAAGAAGGCGGTCGGGTCGGGCCTGAACTGAATGTGCCTCAGAATATTACGGAGTACCGTCCCGAGGCCCAGATTCGAGCCTACATCAAGAATCCGATGAGTTTTCGCTACGGCAATATGCCGGCCTTTTCGCACCTGAAAGACCAAGAAATCGACGGTTTGATGGCCTATCTGAAGGTGATGAGTACGCAGAAGCGCGACCCCGCTCAGGCGGAGTCTAAATGAGTGATTCAGTCGCCATCTTATTGAGGCGATGCCAAGGGATTGCCGCCGGATTTGACGCAGTCGTGTCACGAAAACGTCCGGAACCGACATGGCTGGGCGAATCGGGCAGGGTGGCTTTGGCAGGTCTTGGTTTGGCCGAAGGTCCGGCTCGAGTCGCAGAACACCTGTGGCGCTCGATGGGCATCGATGCACGCGTGCTTCCCGCGTCGTCATTTCTGAATGAAACACCAATCGCACGGGACGACGAGTCGCTGGTCGTGTTTTATCAACGCCTCTCGCCCAATGCGCGGCTCCTTTTGGGACGCCAGAAGGAATTCACGACGGGCCTGCTGGTCACGACCCTTGACGATGAATCGTGCCCGGTCCTAGGCCAGTGGCGCGAGGATGGCGGTGCCGTCTATGTGCTGCCGCCCGATGAACCCGAAGATGGCCTCTTGATTCGGGTCCAGGGGCCTGCATGGTCGACGCTGGGCGTGTTTTGCCTGACTCAGGACCTTGCAGACCATCGAGGCCAGCGTCTGCCCTGGGCGATTGATGTTGCCGAGCTGACCTTACGCTACCAAAACGCGTTTGCGTGCGGGTTGGATATGGGGATCAAACACGGACCGCGCCTTCGCGCTCAACCGATGACGATGGTGACGGCGGGCGAAATCATTGGCCTTGCTCATGGTTTGCGCTGGAAATGGCTCGAGGCCTTCTGGTCCGCGGTCGTGCCGGTGGTCGATGTGCTCGCCTTTGTGCACGGCCCCTTTCAGGGCGTTTTTGGCAAAAGTTCGACAGTGGTTTTTTTACGCACGGAAACCGCCACTCATGTGGAACTCGGAAGCCGTTTGCGCACCGTTCTTCCGCCCGAACATCTGGTATTCGAGTTGGTCTCGACGCTCCCGTCAGCGCTGGCAGTTTTTGAGCATGACGCGACGGTGAACGGGATGATTTGTGGCGCGTTGAAGGGCACGGTTCCAGAGCTGGATCAATGGCCTGGCCAAGATGCCGATGGCGCAATCTACGGCATCGACAGGCGCTTTGCGTAGGAATTGGCTGAGAGCGCCGGCCTAGAGCAGTGGCTCGGCCAGACGAAGTGTCTTGGCCTTGGCGAGCTCAGCGATGGAGAGGTTGGCGGTGGCGGGCTTTGAAAAAGCGAAGTCCGTGACGAACGCGTTTTTCAGCTGCTCAACGACTTCGCCTTCGCGAATCAACAACATCGATTCGGAATTATCCACGGCGCTGCGGGGGTCCAGATTGAACGAGCCCACGACCGCCATCTCGTCGTCGATGAGCATCGTTTTTGAGTGCATCGTTTCGGTGCCGTCGTACTGGTAAATCTGGATGCCGGCTCCAAGCAATTCTTTATAATAATTGATCGACGCGTAATACATCCACCATGCGTCCGTGCTTTCCAACGAGTTGGTCAAGACTTTCACCTCGACACCACGTTGTGCGGCAGCCTTGAGGTGCACGCGTAAACGACGTGGCGGCACAAAATAGGAGTTCGCAATCGTGATCGAGGTTTTCGCCGAGCGCACGAGCGCCAGCGTTGTGAAGTACCCCATCGGCGTTTCTTGATAAAATGGGTCGCTAAAAATAGCGCGAGTTCTGGAGGCTCCCAACTCTTCAAGTTCTGGGAAATAAGTCGAGTCTTCCGCGACCGGCTCGGTTGGGCACGAAAACCCCCAATCCGCCTGGCTCTCGCAGCCGCTCGCCATTTCGAATGAAGCGATGCGGTCCCAGTCTTTCAACAGCAGACGTTGGATGCCTTCGACTCCCTTGCCCGCGACGTACACGTCCGTGTCCCGCCACTGGCCGTCCAAGAGATATTCGTCGCCAACATTTCGTCCGCCCATGACCGCCTCACGGCCATCGACGACCAGGATTTTTTCGTGCAGCCGATCGTTGGCGGACATGTCGATCGAGGTTCGTAGGCCGAACCATTCCGTCACCGGGTTAAACGCCAAAACCTCAACGCCGCCTTCGGCGAGCGTGACCAACATCTTGTAGTCCGAAAAAGCGTTCTGGGTGGTCGCGTCC
>JBFFMO010000966.1:0-2343 GCA_041554035.1 Allomicrovenator sp.
CAGCGTTGTTGTTGCTCGCGCTCCTGCTGGCCGTGCTGGCCAATTTTAGCATTTTTTGGTACGGCAATTCCCAAATGACCGACAGCCCCGACCGGCAGTTCATGGCCGGGCAAGCCAATGCACGGCTGGTGGTTTTGGAGCTTCAGATCGCCGCGTCTCGCCATCCGGAATTTGACCGAACCGTCCTTAAAGACACGATCAAACAATTTAGTGACTCGTTATTATTGGTTGAGAAAGGCGGGACTTTTAACGATGGACACGTCATTCAACCACTTTCGGGGACACTCCGTTCCGAATTCGAAGAAGTCAAAGACAGCTGGAATGACCTGGCACCAAATCTCAAAGTGATCTCCGAAGCCTCAGTCGGGAGCCCAGAATTTGATCAGGCGAATATCGACGTCATTGAGCGGCTCCAGAGGCTAGAAGCCGCATCCGGACGTTTTGCTGAGGCATCGGAGAAACGTGTTTTCGACCTGCGAACTCGCACAAATACCGGTTTCTTGCTCACGGTTATGCTCACCCTCGTGGTTTTGTTCGTGATCATTCGCCACGCCTTCGTACGGTTATTTCAACCATTGCGTCGGCTCAATGACGCAGCCATCCAGGTGGCAGCCGGCAACTATTCTGTTGCCCTTCATTATCACTTCGACGACGAGATCGGCCGATTCGCCTCCACATTCTCCAAAATGGCCTCACACGTGGGCTCGCTCGTCGAAGAACTGCGCGACTCTCAGGCATTCTTAAACTCGGTATTCGACACTCTTCCTGCAAAAATCTGCATCTTGGACGAACACGGCGCGGTTATTGAAATCAACAGCGAATGGCAACGGAACATGCACCCGGGTGAGCTTCGCCCCGAGATAGGGGTGGTGCTAGAGGGCTTCTACCGGGACGTATTCATGGCCATGGACGGTCCAGAAGACCTGCCCAACGGGATAGCGGCGGTGGTTGGGCGGCAGACCAAGAGCTACTGCGAAGAAACCCAAATTTTATGGCAACATTACCAGACGACCATCACGCCGATCCTTGGCACGCCGTACACACTTGTCACCCATACAGACATCACGACCCTGATCGACACCCAGATCGCGCTGGACGACGAACGACGACAAAACGAGCTCCTTTCCTTGGTCGCACGACACACCCGAAACGGAATCCTGATCATCGATGCGAATGGACTCGTCGAATGGACGAATCACGCACAAGAACAAATCACGGGAAGCCGCCTTGTGGGGATGGCTGGCTCTGATTTGCTGACCAGATTGGTCAACAAGCCCGACCAAATCGAAATACTTCGCGCCAACTTAGAGGCTAAGGTCGAATTCCAAATCGATCTTCAAATTCTCAGCATTGATGATAACATTCATCATATGAATCTGGAGTGCCGACGAACCGACGCGGCACTCGGTGCACCGAGACTCATTCTCGTCGCGATCGACATCACGGACCGTGTCCGAGCACGACTGACCTTAGCGAAGGAACGCCAGATCTTCGAAAACGTCATCGCGAACGTCCCACACGGCGTCTATTGGAAGGACCGTGAGGGTCACTACCTTGGATGCAACGAAGCCTACGCATTGCAATTGAATCTGCCCGGCCGCGAGGCGGTCATCGGAAAGACCGACGCGGAATTCGACTTTCCTGCATCAAAACTGAAGTCCCAAACCAAGTACGAAAAAGAAGTGCTCACGACAGGTGTCGCGATTCTTGGCAGCGAAGAAAAATGCACCATGCGACCACAAGTCGCCCATATGTTGACCAGCCGCGTTCCGCTGCGCGACGAAAGCGGAAACGTGACGGGCGTGTTGGGAATCTTCGCCGATATTTCGTCGGTCAAAGCGATGGAAGAACAGTTGAATCAAGCGCGACGGCTCGAAGCCATCGGGCAGCTTTCGGCCGGTATCGCCCACGAGATCAACACCCCCATGCAGTATATTGGCGACAACATTCAATTTTTGGAACGCGCCACAGAGATGCTGATTAAAATGGGCGAAGAGATCGAAAAGCTGTCGGTCAGCTTGGATGACGAAGACCTGAAAGAAACCTTCCAGACTTGGCTGAGGGTCGGTCGTTTTGGTCAACTCAAGGCCCGTGTCCCGACAGCCATCAAAAGCGCAAGAGAAGGCGTGGTGGTCGTGAGTCAAATCGTGCAGGCGATGAAGGCGTTCGCCCACCCCGGCGAACGCGAACTCAAGCTGGCGGACCTAAACGCCGCCATCTCCAACACCATTATCGTAAGCCGAAATGAATGGAAATACGTCGCGAATATCGACACGGAATTCGCTGAATTTTGCGCCGTAAAATGCAATCTCGGAGAACTCAATCAGGTTTTCCTCAACATCA
>JBFFMO010000967.1:0-2342 GCA_041554035.1 Allomicrovenator sp.
CCGACGCGACGTGGATCCTTGCAGGTGATGGTTGCAGCACCGATTTCGGGCGCATTTTCGGGTTTGGGATCTTCCTCACAGCCCGACAAAACGAGCCCCACCACGACCAGAGCAAAAAGATTTCTATACACAACGACTCCTTAGGACTTCCACAAGCTTAAGCACAATCATTTATCAACCCACTCTATCCAAGCGGTTTTGACAAAGATGTCCTCGAGCGCCTGCGACATATCACCTTCACCAATCCAGAGCTTCGCCCCGCAATACCAAGAGGGGTAACCCTCTTTCAGCTCACATTCGCCCGACTTCACGGCGGTGGACAGTCTATAGTCTGGGGCTTCACCCTCGACACCTGTCGATACTGCCAACATGGGCAGATACTTGTCACCAGGTTGGCCGCCAAACGCGACACGACAACCCTCGCGCCAACGCTCAAGTGTGTGCTTGTCGTAGGATCGAGCTCCAAAATGTGCCGACTCAGTGAGTTGATCGGCCGCAGCAAACGCCACGTCATCGTCGGGACTGTTCACCGCTCTGCACAAAAACAAAACCACAGCGTTACGAAAATCCACGTCGTAGTCGGGTAACTCTTTGGTCTCACTGACTTTGAACGAGGCTGGCTGACCTTCGCGAACCAGACGACCAAGCCCCTTAGCGAGCTGCTGATGGTCTTTGGTCGAGAGTTTAGACTCCTCCAGGTGTTTCACGTAGGTGAGCAGCAAATCGCCGCCTTGTGCGGGCGCAATTTGATTGAGCAATCGTTGACAAGCGTTCGATGCACCATAGTCAAAATTGAGCGAGCAAGCGCGCAACCAGCGATTGAAACGGTCGGTGTCTGGTCGGTTACGTGTGAATCGAAATGTGTTGAGCGCTTCGGAAACCAAATCAGGGTTCCCTGACCAAGTCTCCGCTTCCGCCCAAAACTCCTCCATCTCGGCCTGGATATCCTTCTGCGGCAATGTCTCGGCAAAGAATAAGCGACTCAAACATGCGTAGGGAGCGTTTTCGGAACGTCGGTCCAAGGACTTAACGAGTTCAAGCCTCAGTGAGTCCGGAAGCTGATTTGCCGAAATTTGCTCAGCGCGTTTTTCGCACACCAACTCTGCGGTGGTACGAGAGCCGAACGTAAATATGGCCCGGACATCTTCATCGGGCCATTCACGACTTGCCAGCTCCGAGGGTTTTAACTTCTCAAGCTTGTCGGCGTGGACACGCTCAACGAGCATCTGATCGCTGATTTGCTCGTGTTGTTCATCGCCGCTTGAATGAAGGGAGGCTTGATGCGTGTCGGGGGCTGGCTGTTGCACAAACCACCACATGATCACCGCGCCCAACATTGCGCTTGCAAGCAAGCCGAGCTCTACCACGCCAAACGAGTCTTCGGAGGGGTCTGGCGGCGCCGGGATGCGGAGTTTCTGGGGGTTGGGATGGGTCATATGAAGTCGACAGTACCCTTAGCGGAGGCGAGTGCCAAACTCGCTGGAGCTGCGACCATCCTTGAAGAACAAGAAGTTGGAGTTCGCGTCAGTCGATAACACCCGATAATAGTCGCCACGTTGGTAAGACATGACTTTGGCGGGAAAGATTCCCTCGGTCGCAAAACTGCGCGAAAGAAAGTTAGGAACCACCGAGAACGTGAACGACAGGCCCACTGTGGGCTCCACGGCGGCCGTGCCAGCAATCACTTCACCGGATTGAGGGTCACGAGCATCCGGTCCGGGCCACAGATAGAACTGAAAATATGGACCGGAGAATGTCTCCCCTGTTCGCACACGAGAACTACGTGTGGGCTCGCCTTCTACCGATGGAATCGAAACGCAGGTTCCAAATACATTTTCACGCTCTGAGACTAAACCACTGCGTTCACCAACAACGATCCACTGATTTTGTGGCCGCACTGCGTAGCTGAGTCCTCGTGGGAAGCACTCTCGCGTGGGAAGCGTCTGGGCAAAACCCTCGCCCTCAATCGCCGCAAGCGTGAGCGTCGATGAGGTCATCGCGATGATTTCGTAGGTCAAAAACCCCGTGTCGCCCTTAAGGTCCGCGCAAGCCGCATCATCTGCAGGCGCCTCTTCAAGAGTCAGTCGATCGCCTTCCTGAACACCCGCCGCACACAGATCCAACGGCGCGGCGTCAAATTCGACCACAGCGGTTCCGTCCAAGTCAGAAACCTGAGTCGCGAGCAAACCGTCGGTACGCCGTGCCGATGGCAGAATGCCTTCATAGGCGACGGTCCAAGACTCGTTGATCAGTCGTTCATCAGCTACACGTTCGAAATCGAGAAGCGATAACGAGGTTCCGGCCCATCCAAAATAACTCTGACGTGTGGTGATAAGGTTGGC
>JBFFMO010000968.1:0-2339 GCA_041554035.1 Allomicrovenator sp.
CGATCAACACGCCGACCACGGTGGCAAGCGCTGCGCCTGATGAGAGGCCAAAGAGGCTGATGGCCACGGCAACCGCGAGTTCAAAGAAGTTCGACGTGCCAATCATGGCCGCAGGTGCTGCAACATTGAAGGGCAATTTCAGCAGGCGCGCAGCGGTATAAGTGATGGCAAAAATACCGTAGCTTTGAAGCAGCAAAGGAACCGCGATCAGGACCACGCGAAAGGGCTGGTCGATGATGGTTTGCGCCTGAAATCCAAAGAGCAGGGCGACGGTCAGCAACAACCCCATCATGGACGTTGGCTTCAGTGTGCTCCCTAGCCGCTCCAGCTTTTCGCGAGACAGTTTCTTCTGGGTGATGATGCCGGCTCCCAGAGGAATCACGACAAAGATCACCACAGATGCAATCAGCGTTTCCCAGGGGATTTTCAGGTCCGTGACCCCGAGCAAGAGTCCCGCGATGGGCGCAAAGGCAAAGACCATGATCAGGTCGTTGATCGACACCTGAACCAGCGTGTAGTTCGCGTCACCGTTGGTCAGATGGCTCCATACAAAAACCATGGCCGTGCACGGTGCCACGCCCAACAAAATCATACCTGCGATGTATTGGTGGGCGTCCTCGACGGGTAAGAGGCCGGCAAAAACATGCTCAAAAAACAGGATGCCCAGGGCCGCCATTGTGAAGGGTTTGATCAGCCAATTGATGACGAGCGTGAGCGCCAGCCCTTTGGGCTTTTTGCCGACATCCTTGAGGCAAGATGGGTCGACCTTGAGCATCATGGGATAAATCATGAGCCAGATCAGCACGGCGACCACGATGTTGACTCGAGCGATTTCAAGAGTGGCCACCACCTCAAAAAGCCCCGGGATGCCAAGGCCAAGGCCGACACCTGCCAAGATGGCGAGCGCGACCCAGAGTGAAAGATATTTTTCGAATACGCCCAAGGTTCTTCTCGTTTAGCATCGTGAATCGTCGATTTACGATGATTAGGCCAAAAATCAGAGGCTTGCGACCAGACTCTTGAGTAACGCAACAGCGCTTGGCTCCACGCAATAACACACGCGCGGACCGTCGACTTCGCCTCGAATCAGGCCCGCTTCTTTCAGCTGTTTCAGGTGTTGCGACACCGTTGATTGCGCCAGCGGGAGTTCGTCGACGATCTCGCCGCAAACACACGCGTTCTTGCGAATCAGCAGGCGCAAAATGGCGACCCGGGCTGGATGACCAAGGGCTTTGGCGAGCGAGGCTAATCGTTCGTCGACCAACTCATCGACGGGCGATTCGAGTTCTGCGGGAGGTGGGCAGCAGATATTCTTATCAGGCATGAGGGCTCCTATCGTTCATCGTAAATAGACGATGGATAGGGTTGCGTCAATCGGCTGGCCTCAGGTTTCAGGTGGTCAGGTTTCGGGAATTGCAAGTCGCATGCAGGCCATAGGGAGGCTGTTGCAAAAGGCGGCGATGACGAGGCTGATGTTGTGATTGGTCCGCGAGCCCTATGGCTCGCTTGCGATTGGTACGCGAGCCTTATGGCTCGCATGTGTCTGAATAATCGCATGAATCGCATGCAGGCCATAGGGCCTGCGCACCAAGCGCAGAATCACAGAAATCGCAAATAGGCCGAAAACGGTTCCCAACATTTCTCGCGTCAAGTCAAATAGACAGCCTCATAGGGCCTGCGGACCAATCACAGCGCACTGCTAGCAGCCCATGCGCTCGACTTTGTCTGCTGGAAAGAGACCTTCGACGGATAGGTAGCGTTCACCACTGTCACAGATGATGCAGCAGATGGTCTTGCCCTCGTATTCAGGACGTTTCGCCAGCTCACCGGCCACCCAGAGCGACGCGCCGGCGGTCACTCCGGCAAAGATGCCCTCGGTCAGAGCCAGCCGTTTGGTCATCTCGAATGCGTCGGCGTCCGAAACGTGGATGATTTCGTCGGCGCGTTCCTGGCCGCGCTTGAAGTTTTCGGTCACAAAACCCGGCCCGATGCCGATCAATTTGTGTTTTCCCATCTCACCACCCGAGTAGACAGGGCTCCCCTTGGGTTCGAACGCGACGATTTGGATCTCAGGATTCTTGTTTTTGAAATAGCGTGAAAGCCCTTCAAATGTGCCTGAGGTACCCAGACCGATGACCATCGTGTCGATTTTGCCCTCGGTTTGCTCCCAGATCTCAGGGCCTGTGGTGGCTTCGTGTGCGTCGCCATTATGGGGATTGGAATGCTGATTGATGAAATGAGCTTTTCCTGGCCGTTCTTCACAATAGGCGATCGCTCGCGCGCGTGAACCTTTGGTGTGTTCGATGGCGGGCGTCAGAACGACCTTTGCTCCAAAAGAA
>JBFFMO010000969.1:0-2331 GCA_041554035.1 Allomicrovenator sp.
GGCGTGGTTGGGGATTTTATCGGCAAGGCAGGTTAACTAAATTCATGAGCTTGATTTCAAGTTCAAGTGTGGCAATTTAGTCAAGTTGAGGGAAAATCGCGCAGTCGCAATGCCACGCTGGAGCCTGGCGGACCAGTCGCAATGCAGGCCATAGGGCCTGCAGACCAGTCGCCATGCCAAGCTGGAGCCCCGCGTACCAGTCGCAATCTGCAAACAGCTCACCGCGCACTGCTCACCGCTCACTGCCAACCGCTCACTGCCAACCGCTCACTGCCAACCGCTCAGCCCTTCACGCCGCCGGCTGTGAGTCCGCCCACCAGGTACTTTTGTAATTTGAAGAAGAGCGCCACGACGGGCAGCGACACGATGATGGCGCCGGCCGCGAAGTAGCCCCATTGGGTGCTGTAATCGCCGACAAAACGTTGCAGAACGACGGGCAGCGTGAACTGGGTGTCGTCGGATAGGAAGGTCGCGGCGAGGATGAATTCGTTCCAGGCGGTCATGAAGCTAAATAGGGCGGTGACCACGATCGCGGGTTGGGCCAGGGGCAGAATGATTTTGGTGAAAATCACCCATTGGCTGGCGCCGTCCATCACAGCAGCTTCTTCCAGGTCTTTGGGGATCGTGTCGAAATAGCCTTTGAGCATCCAGACAGAGAACGGGATCGACGACGTCGAATAGACCAAAACCAGGCCGGTCAACGAGTTCAACATCCCGATTTTATCGAGCAAAATATAAAGCGGGATGGCCATGACCACGCCCGGAAACATTTGCGTGATCAAGAGT
Source organism: Allomicrovenator sp. (assembly GCA_041554035.1). Lineage (GTDB taxonomy): Bacteria > Myxococcota_A > Bradymonadia > Bradymonadales > Bradymonadaceae > JBFFMO01. Next base: position 787 of record JBFFMO010000969.1, read on the forward strand.
GAGGCAAGGCCGGCTTCTCGGCCGGGGAATCGGAATCTCGAAAACGCGTAGGCGGCCGTACACGCAAGACCAACACCAATTACGGTGGTGGCCAGGCTGATGGCGACGGAATTGAAGAGTTGCCTCCAGAAGAGGCCGTCGTTCATCGTGATCAGGTGCGTGAAATTATCGAAAGTAATTTCGGTTGGGATGGGGCTTGGCGACATCGCAAAACCCTGGCTCGGGCTCAACGCCATTTTGACGACCCAGAGCACCGGATAGAGCGTGACCGCGCACATCAGGATGAGCGCAAGGTTCGTAAAAAAGACGGTGAGTTTGGATGGGCGCACGTTATTTGTCCGTCTTGAGCTGGCCCGTCGAGAGCGAATAAATAAGCAGGACAAAGAAGATCAGGACCGCATAGGCAGCCGCGTATCCGTATTGTTCCTGCCGCGCGAAAGCCCATTTATAGGCCTCAGAAATCAGGATTTCTGTGCCGCCGTCGGGCTCTCCTTGAGACACCAGATAAATGATGTTGAAGCTGTTAAAGGTCCAGACCGTTCCCAGAACCATGGCCGGAATCAAAGCCGGGCGAAGCAGAGGGAACGTGATATGCCTGAATCGCTGCCATTTGGTGGCGCCATCGACTTCGGCGGCTTCTTCCAGATCGCGTGGAATCGCCTGCAGGGCGCCCAGCGTCACGACCATCATGAACGGGAAGCCCAGCCAGACAGTGGTGGCAAGATTCGCCGCAAACGCGGTCGAAAACTGTGAGAACCAGCTCACAGGTTCGGCCCCAAGCCAGGTCAACAACCCGTTGATCGCACCAAACTGCTTATGAAACATCCCTCGCCAGATCAGCGCTGTGAGGTAGTTGGGGACGGCCCATGGGATAATGAGCAAAACGCGGTAGACGCCCTTCAGGCGCAACCAGGGGCTTCTGAGCATCATCGCGAGGACGAGGCCGATGCTGATATGGAAAAACACGTTGGTGACGGTCCAAACGACCGTGACGACGAGCGTGTACCAGAAGCTTAAGGGGTCGGTGAGGCCGAACTCGGCGCTCGTCAGAATGCTCCAGAAATTGGAGAGCCCGACAAAGGTAAATTCGCCTTCACGATGCGAAAAAAGCGAAACAGCCGAACCGACGACAAAGGGGGTCACGACCAGGACCAGCATCGCGAGCATGGCGGGCGCGACGTAGAAGTAAGCGGGTAGGTTTTTCTTCGCGCGTTTGACGACATTCGTTCCGGCCAGAACCTTGTACGTCCACGCTGCGATGCCAAGGCTTAAGAGCACAAAAAAGATGATCGTTCCCAGCGGGCTTTGTTTTTCTGGCGAAGGCCGGGTGAAAATCAGGACTCGACGTTGGGCCTGTTTCAGAGCTTCGGCCGGAGTGGCTGCTCCGCGCATCACCTGACGAAGCGCTGTTTCTGCTGGCTCCCAAACCGAACGCATTTTCGGATTATTTGGCATCGGGATCGACGCATCCAATTGGCGCCGGAACACCGTTAAAGCGTCGATCTTCTTTACGTCGGGTGAGTCGTAGGCGGACAAGGTCGCGAC
>JBFFMO010000970.1:0-2330 GCA_041554035.1 Allomicrovenator sp.
AAATCAATGAAATATTCAATGCTTATCGGCCGAAAGCTGCTTGAGGAGCATTTCATTGTTGATGTTGCGCTGCTCTATGTCGCGTCGCGAAAACAATAGGAAAGACCACTCGTGAAAGTTTATATCTTATCCAGAAACGAAAACCTCTATTCGACAAAAAGACTTCTGGAGGCCGCACAGCAAAAAGGCTGGGACGTCCGTGTTCTCGACTACTTGAAGTTCAGTGTTGAAATCATGAAAGGCGAGTTGAAGATCAATTACGAGGGGGAGCTTTTGGAAGTTCCCGATGCGATTATTCCTCGGATTGGCGCGAGCCGAACCTTTTTCGGAACCGCGATGGTCCGTCACCTGGAAGGCATGGATGTCTTCACGGTTGCCGGGTCGTTGGCGATTGCACGCTCGCGAGACAAACTGCGAAGCCTGCAGATCCTCTCACAGCATCACGTGGACATGCCAAAAACCGTCTTTGCTTCGAATAAATCTGACGCCAAAGACATCATCAAGCTCAGCGGTGGCACACCCCTCGTGTTGAAAATCCTTGAGGGAACTCAAGGCGTGGGCGTGGTCTTGGTGGACACACCTAAAGCGGCAAAGTCGGTCCTGGACGCCTTCTATGGAATGGACGTGAACCTCCTGGTTCAAGAGTTCATTGAAGAGGCCGGCGGTGCGGATATTCGTGCCATCGTCGTGGACGGCGAAGTCGTCGGTTCCATGAAACGTCAGGGAGCCGAAGGAGAGTTCCGTTCCAACCTCCACCAAGGCGGAAGCGCTACGGTGCACGAACTCTCGCCCAAAGAACAAGCGACGGCCATCGCCGCAGCAAAAGCGATGCGGCTGGGCGTGTGCGGCGTGGACATGATCATGTCCAAACGCGGTCCTCTGGTCATGGAGGTGAATTCATCTCCTGGACTTGAGGGCATTGAAAAGGCCACCGGTATCGATATCGCCATGAAAATCATGGATTTTATCGCCAGAAACGTGACGGCCCATGACGGCGTTTCGAAGCGCAAGTCCATCCCCAAAGACAAACTCGGCGCCTGATAAGGCGTTGGCCCATGCTTTTCATGACTTTCAGGCCCCCCCTCAAGGCCGCCAACCGAGTTGCGGCTTTCTCATACCAAGGCTCGGCCTCAAGGTATGGCAACGCTGCAGCCTCGGCTGATGGGAATGCCTCAGAGCCAGCCATGGTTCACCCATGCGGAAGTCGCGGTTCGAGAATATTTCCGCCACGTGCGGCGATGTTCACGCCCATGGCGGGTTGCGGGTGTTCGCTCGTGACCTCGACGATTCCGTTGTGTTAGAAGAGCCCAGAATTATGTGCTTCGAGGGACTTACATGTTTCGAGCCTTGAAAACTTTGTTATTTGTCGCGGTTTTGGTTTCCACCTGGTCGACGGCGTTTGCCCAGTCCGCTAGCGATATCGTTCAGAAACGTACGCTCGCCAACGGACTCGACGTGATCGTCATTCCGTCGCCTGGTTTGCCTATCGCCACGATCGAAATCTGCGTCAAGAACGGCGCGTTCACCGAGACTCCCGATCTGAATGGCTTGAGCCACCTGTATGAACACATGTTCTTCAAAGGAAACGCCGTCATTCCGAATCAAGAGGCCTACCTCCGGCGCATCCGCCAGCTCGGTATCGTGTTCAACGGAACCACCAGCAGCGAGCGAGTGAACTATTACTTCACGCTCCCCTCAGACCAGCTCAAAGACGGTCTGACCTTCATGCGGGATGCCATCACGACCTTGAAATTCGACGGAGTCGAATTCGAGAAAGAAAAGAAGGTCGTGCTCGGTGAAGTCGACCGCAATGAATCCGACCCTTATTACTGGTTCTCACAGGCCGTCAGTGCCAAGCTTTGGTACCAGTACCCGTCGCGCAAAGACCCGTTGGGCGACCGCCCCACGATCGAGTCAGCGACGGTCGCTAAAATGCAGACGATGAAGGAGACCTACTACGTCCCCAACAACTCTGCGCTGGTGATTTCGGGCAACGTCGACGCGAACCAGGTGTTCACCTGGGCCAACGACATTTTTGCAGGTTGGAAGCGGTCGGCTGACCCTTTCAAAGCCAATCCAGTGCCGGCGCATCCGCCCCTTCGCGAATCCAGCTACGTCGTCGTGGAACGCGATATTCAGGTTCCCTTCGTTGAGTTTTCGATGCACGGACCAAGCGTCACACAAGACCCTAAAGCGACCTTCGCCGCCGACGTGCTGTCCTATATTTTGAGCCAACCGACCAGCAAATTTCATAAGAATCTGGTTGATTCGGGAATCACGCTTGGCGCGGGACTCAGCTACTACACGCAGAAGTACACGGGCCCGATTTC
>JBFFMO010000971.1:0-2329 GCA_041554035.1 Allomicrovenator sp.
AGGAAGATGATCCGGTCTTTGAGGAGTCGGCTAAAGATGTCCCAACCACGTTCTCCGCGGTGGGTTTGCTCGACGACGTACGGCATGAATCCCATGATTGACCCTATTCGGTTTCTTCTAACGCGGCTTTACGCTCACGCCTTGTGGTGAAGTACCACGCGATGCCAATGGACAAAAAGTAAAGAATGCAAAGAGGCAGTGCCATCAATACTTGAGTGACAACGTCCGGCGGTGTCAGCAACGCTGCAACGACAAACGAGAGCACGACTGAGTAGCGCCAGAACTTAATCAAATGACGATGCGTTAATATGCCAATCTGGGACAAAAACATCGAAACAACTGGCAACTGAAAGATGGCGCCGAACCCAATCAGCATTTTGGTCGTGATGGCGAGGTACTCGCTCATCATCAATTCGGGCTGAGAGATGTCGGCCGAGAAGTTCAGCAGGAACTCGTAGCCTTTGGGCAATACGAAGATGAACGCAAAGGCTGAACCGATGATGAAGAACAAGTAGGAGAGCGCCACAAAGGGCATCACCGCTTTCTTTTCATTGGGGTAGAGGCCCGGAGCGATGAACTGCCACAGCTGATACAAGATCACCGGGATCGCCAAAAATAAGCCCCCGAACATCGCGGTCTTCAGGAGCACAAAAAACGGCTCTGAAAGGTCCTTATGATGCATTTGGGCGAGTGCGGCTTCGGGCGCGGCCTCCTGCAGAGGGCGCTGAAGCAGCACAAAGAGCTGTTCAACCCAGGTCCAAGAAATCGCGAACCCTACGACAAACGCCACCAGAGCTTTCATCACACGCGTGCGCAATTCACCGAGGTGCTCAAGCACCGTCATGCGGATATCGCGATACGGATCGACCACATCATCACTCATTAGAGTGTCTCCTGATAAGGAATGTGGAGGTAGACATCACGGTGGGGTTCTGGAGGATTGCCTGCCTGAATTTCCACGCTTCGGAACTCGAGGCTTCTTTTGGGAGCGGTCATCGGCGAAAGCTTCACGTCGTGGGCCGGGCCGCTTTTTTGAGTGAGGGCGGGTGAGTCGAAAGACTGGTCAAAAGCTTGATCGGCGGCCGGCGGCGTACGTACAACGGGTTTGGGACGCACCGGCGTGTCCTCGATCATCATCGCGTCACGTAAGACATTGCTCGCCTTACGGACTTCTCGCAGCGCCTTCCCAAGAGTCTTGGCGACTTGTGGAATCTTCTCTGGCCCCAGCACAACAAGGCCGAGGACCAGCACCACAAGAATTTCTGTCATCGAGAGACCAAACATCGTCGGACCATCCTGGGCGCGTCATCGACAAAGACATCGCACCAAAAACACGTACACTGTTATCATAAACCGCTCTCGGCCGTGAACGTTTCTTAGCCTGCAGAGAATTCCATTATTCGTTCCTCCGCTATCATTATCCCATTTCGTACGGAACCGCGCTTCGAGATTTTTTGGAGTGTCCGACAGCCGCATTTGAAGTTTCTGGGGGGGTATCACGCGTTTTTTGGTGGAAACGTTGAGCCCGAAGACGAGCACTTGCCGATGATTGGGGCCGAAGCGGACTCATGGCTGGCATGCGCCGGGCGCGAACTTCTGGAGGAAGGCGCAGTTTTCGTCGGCCAAGAGGGGCCCTCGTGGGCGCCTGAGTTGCGGAACTTCTCGCCAGCGGAGCTTGCCGATGCGCTTTGCGCAGCTGGCAAATCCATCGACGCCACGAAATTTCGACGGGTTGGGCATTGGGTCACGCCTGAGTTTTCGGCCATTCGTCATGAATCGCATTTTTTTGCCGTGAATTTGACGGAACTTCAGGGTTCCGACCATCTGGCCGACCACTTGCAAAGTGCCGAATTGTCACGCGGGGAGTGGGTGACTCCTGCGGAAGCGCTTCATGAGTGGTCGACCGCTCAGGCGTTTATCTCTCAGCCGATTCGGTTCTTGTTGCAGGCATTCGCCTTGGCCGGTCACGACGACGTTTACGTCGATTCCCTTCTGGTTCGTGGCCACCGAAATCATGCCGAGGCCGCTCCGGGGATTTACGTCGTTCCCCTGCGGACGCCCACGATTCCGCCTGCGACGCACACCAATGCGCTTGTGGTCGGGGAGGCCAAATTTGTGGTGATCGATCCCGGCAGCCCCGATCTGGATCAGCAGGAAGTCTTGAATGCGGTGATCGACGAGCATCTCGAAGCCGGCGGACAATTTGAGGCGATCGTGTTGAGCCATCACCATCAAGACCATGTGCTCGGAATCGACGCCTTGGTCGCCCGTTACCACGTCGGCGTGTGGGCTCATCCCAAAACAGGCGCCCATCTGGGGCAGGTTTTGG
>JBFFMO010000972.1:0-2328 GCA_041554035.1 Allomicrovenator sp.
CTCTCTTGGCCAAGATCCGCGCTCTCCGGCGACTTATCACCGTCGTTTTTGCATCCGTCACATGCTGCGACACACGCAAAAATCGTCACCACAAACATTAAAAGTCGTTTCTTCACGCAATTCTCCCTTGGACCGAGCGAGCCGCACCCTAGGCCGTTTTTCGCCTTTGAACCAGACACTTTGCTTTTGGATCACACACGTAACACGGCCCAACATCCATTTCATTTCATGAATTTAGGCGTGTGTTCACAAGCGACACGACCGGTGAATTTTCTGTGTAGGTGTGCGTCCTACCAATGTTGGGCGCAGAAAAAAGGACGGACCATGAAGAACATTTTCACATTATTGAGTCTCTTGATGATCACCACCTTCGCCACCAGTGCGTTTGCGGGTGAAACCGACATCAGAGCTGAGCTTCGTTCGCTTGAAGCCCAAATGGAGCGCCAAGAACTCCACGTTGCCTATGAGTTTTCGCCGAAATCGTGGCGGGCCATCCAGAAGGCGGGCATTCGCCCCCAACTCGTTCTCTTCGAAGCCACGAAGGACGGACGACGTGATTACCGCTACTCGATCGACCTCACCAAGCGACGCGCAGATATTGAGTTTCCCAAGGACCTGGCCATTCGCCCACACGACAAGCTCTTGGTGGCCATCGAAGGCCATCGAGGCTTCTTTCATGTCGACACGACAACGTTTGGCGAGGCCTGCGGCGACATGATTCCATTGGATATCGGACGGCGAGGACGAGCACGGGACGACCGGGGTCATGACCGCGACCGGGGAGACGATGGCCGGGCTCAGAAAGACGAAAAACGACGCCACGAAGGCTACGCAGCAAGCATCATTCAAGCCTGTGGCGACGCGATGTCCCATAATTCGTCGGAGTGCATCAAGTTGGCCGCCGACTTGGAACCAGCCTTTGCTGCCGCAACCATCAGGGCCTGTGGCAACGAAACCGAGTGGGACACCGAAGTTCAGCAATGCATGCGCTCAGCGGCGGCCTACAAAACCAGCGATCCTTCACCCGTGATCACCGCCTGCGGGACCGCAACGAATTGGTCGAGCGAGCTGATGACCTGCATGACCTCGGCAAGCCAGCACGCGCGGCCTGCCGAAGCCGTCCAAGCATGCGACGCCCATACCGAATGGAACTCAGATCTCAAACAATGCCTCAACGCCTCGGAGTCGCTTGGCCGCAACGCGAGCGCCGTCATCAACGCCTGCGGAAACACGACGCAGTGGTCCAGCGAGCTGACCTCATGCATTCGGAAAGCCGGCACGCTGAAACGCCACGGCTGAGTGACTTGCGTCTGGTGATGCGTGTGCCATGCTCCGTCGCGATCACTCCGATTCGCTGAGGAGAACGCGTGTTCGCACCCATCAGGTTCATCCTATTTGCGGGAGTTTTGCTGGCATCGAGCCCTCTCTACGCTCAAAGCTCCACGTGCCCAGACGTGTCCTTCGACGCGTTTTCAATGGCCCGTCAGGCCCGTCGAATCGTAGCGGATTATCAAAATCTGCATGAGACCCACCAACAAGACATGCAACGATTGGCGTTGCTCTACGCCCTCCAAACGGGCCGCGAAAAACCGTGGAGCTTCAGCGTAGCCGGTCTGGTGGATTGGGATAACACCTTCGGTTTCGACGCGTGCACCAACCAAGGCCCATGGCAGGCCAAGCTGAATCCATTGATGCTGGGCGGTGTGGCGTCATTTGAGCTGGACTCCATTGGGCTGGGTGTCGAAGCCTTCGCTCTGCTCGCCATCGACCGCCTCGAGGCCAGCCCAACCACAGCCCAAACGATGACCGCGGATGGCGGGGTTAAGGACCCAACCGGTTTGGCGAATATCCGAGCCGAGCAATCGATGTACGGAGGACGCCTGTCCTACCGCGATTGGGCGACCGTGGTCACCGGCGTCATTTCGAGCGCCCCAGTGGAAAACACCATGGGTGTCGATGGGCGTGAATTCATCGTTGACGGTGCGACCGAGACCGAGCCCGACCGAATTTATATGGGCGCTGGAATTCCCCGATTCAACCTCTATTCGCATATCATTTTTGACGAAAAAGACGTTCGAGCCGACCAATTTCAAATTCGGGTGGAGCGGTTACCGCTCCCCTATTACGGGCTGAACGGCCTTTTGGGCATGAGGTACCTGGACGACGAAGGACAGCTGATTTTGGATATGGGTGTGGGAAATATTCTGAAAATATTTTCGGTCGATCTTAGTGTCGAACACAGCCCATTTAATTTGCGCCACGCCCGCCTGCGTGCTGATTTCGACAAATCTTGGGGATGGGAGCCTACAGACCTGGAAAAAATCGAAC
>JBFFMO010000973.1:0-2325 GCA_041554035.1 Allomicrovenator sp.
GGTTCGTGGTGAAGTTGAGGTGACGTCAAATCCCGGGGTCGGCTCCACCATTACATTACGTATTCCACTTACCCTGGCCATCATTGAGGGCATGATGGTGCGCACTGGTCAGTCGAAATATATTCTACCGATTCTGTCCATCCGTGAATCCTTTCAACCCACGCCTGCCATGATTACATTATCCCCTGATGGTCAGGAGATTGTAAAGGTCCGGTCCCATCTCTTGCCTGTGTATCGTCTCCATGATCTTCATCATATTGAGCCGGACAGTCGAAAGCTTGAAGATGGTATTCTTATTGTTCTCGATGCTGGAAAACGGGTTTGTCTCTTTGTCGATCAAATCCTGGGCCAGCAGCAAACGGTTATAAAGGGTCTGTCAAAATATATATCAAACCATGGCAATGTCGGTGGCGTTTCTGGCTGCACCATTCTTGGGAATGGCGAGGTGTGTTTGATCCTGGATGTTCAGAAAGTTGTAGATCTGTCGAGAGTCGATGGTGACGATGCCCCTCAAGAAAAATAAGAAGTGAAAGTAGAACCAATTTCATGGTGAGAGCGTATGGGCTTGATAGATTTCGAAGAGATGAGCGCTTCGGTACGCAATTTCTTCCTCCCGCTCCGCCAACACCTTTTGTTTTGCCTCGTAAGCCTCGTCGCATAGAGTCTCTTCGGGGCTTGATTTCACGACGGGCACCGGCAATGCAGCGGACCCCGGCTTCAACGGCCTGGCCGCTGGATCAACGGACTCGGCCACTTCAACCCGTTCCACTTCCACGGCATGAGGCCGTTCCAAAGATGTCTGGTTGGAGTCCTCGCACCCAAATAAAAGGGGCAGGGTCAGCGCCGCCGCAGCCACGGACGATTTCATCGACCGATGTACGGGTTCGGGTTGGAAAATAATCTTATCGCCAACGCATTCAAAAACCGCGCAAAACTCCCCGGACTCGGTCTGCGCGAGTTCGAGGGCTTTCTGGTACGCAACCGCCTCTGTGTACCGAGACAGATTCACCACGTTTCGATCGCATTGAGCGCAATGACGATTGGCCGATTCGCCCGCCATCTCGTCCCAATCTTTGACGCATGAAAACGTGTGATCGATCTTGAGAGGTTTCACGCTGACTCCTTGAGTGATTCTAGGAGTCTAGCGTAAGTGGCGAGGATCACGCGAATATCGAATTCAGGCGGTGGGGTAGTCGGAATAGCCCTCAGCACCCGGGCTGTAGGCGAGGTCCATGTTCGGCGGGGCCAGCTCGATGTTGTTCTTGAGGCGGGCAACGAGGTCAGGGTTCGAGATGAAAGGCCGGCCGAAAGCAACCAGGTCGCCTTTGCCTTCGAGCAAATCGGCTTCTGCGCGTTTGCGGTCGTAACCGCCCGACAGAATATAGGTGCCCTTAAAACGGTCACGAATCATAGCCTTGATCTCTGGGTCCACGGTAGGGGTACCCATGCTGCTATGGTCGACGACATGGATGTAGGCAAGCCCAAGCCCATTCAGCCCCGTGACCAATGCTTCGTAGAGCGCGAAGTGCTCGGGGTCTGGCGCCATTCCATTAAACGCTCCAAACGGAGAAATGCGCATGCCGACCCGTTGCGCGCCGATTGCCGCGGTCGTGCGACGCGCCACTTCCAAGGCGAAATGGATTCGACCTGCGACATCACCACCCCAACCGTCTGTTCGCTGATTGCTGGCCGTGTTTAGAAATTGGTCGATCAAATAGCCGTTGGCACCGTGCAACTCGACACCGTCAAATCCCGCCACGTCGATCGCCAATTTGGAGGCGTGTACGTAGGATTCGATGGCGGTCTCAATCTCGTCTTCGGTCATGGCCTCGGGGGCAGGAATATCCTGCATTCCATCAGCATCCGTGTACATTTGGCCCGGAGCCGCAACGGCGGACGGACCCAAAAGGCGCGCGCCTTCGGGAAGGTTTGCTGGATGCCCAACGCGGCCACAATGCATCAATTGCACAATTATTTTTCCGCCCTTGGCATGCACCGCATCGGTCACGGTCTTCCACGCCTCGGCTTGTTCTTGCGAAAATAGACCCGGAATTCGCGCGTAGCCCAATCCATCGGCGGCAGGCGAAGTGCCTTCGGCAATCAAAAGACCCGCCGTGGCTCGCTGCGAGTAATACTCAGCCATCACTGCGTTGGGGATATTGCCGATCGCGCGGCATCGAGTCAGAGGGGCCATGACCACACGGTTTTTGAGGTCAAATCCACGTGAACTGTAAGGTTTAAAGAGTATCGAATCAGACATTATGGCTCCTTTTTCTTCTTGGACACTCGGTCGGTCGACCCGCTCGAAGTGGGATCTAGGATGAA
>JBFFMO010000974.1:0-2323 GCA_041554035.1 Allomicrovenator sp.
AGGTGGCAAAAAAAGCCCCGACTACTCTGGAGAGCCAACGTCGAAGGTTCCCTGCGTGCCACCATACTGCTCGGACGAGTAAACCTCCGTCCCACCATTGGGCGAGGGGATCAGCGTGATGGTCATCGTCTGACCGCCTTTGGTCATATTGAGTGTGCGGCCGGGTATCTGCTTCACTTCAGGGAAATACTCTCCAAGCTTGTTCAGCTTGGCTTGAACGCCCGATTCCGCCCAACCGCGATTGGCCATGGCGGACTGGTAGAAGTCATACGTGCCGTTCATGGAGGCGTTCTTGGCGGTCCATTTATTATTTCTAAATGGCTCGTCCTTTTGAAGACTCTCGAAGCGAAACTCGCGCTCACATCCGATACAAGCCGGAAGGTTCGGATCCGCGGGTTCCTGTTTGAATGCCCGGTTATCCATCTTCTTGGCGTCGAAATCGTCGTCGGTCCAAACTGCGGTGACCATCGAGGAGTTTTCGCCAGGCTCTCCGGTTGCATCAACAAAACGATAGCCGCCGGTATAATCGCGAATGGGCGACCGACCACCGTCCTTCTGGAAACTCCCGACGACTTTTTCGACATCCCGACCCGGGGTCACTCCGCCGGTGACGACATAATCTCTGTCTTTTCGAAGTGGAACCAATTCTCCGCTCAACATCGCTTGAGAAATCCCACCATTTTCCAAAAGGCTGAATTTGGCAGGGTCAAAACCCTTCGCTGGGTCAAATGCTTGTTGAAAATTACCCGACTGGGCGAGTTTCATGGCGAGGGGCTCCTCGGCCAGCCAATTCTTGGAATTGACTCCGTAGAATACCATCTCGTTCTGAACGTCGTTCATGACCTCGTAAGGCGTCTGGTCATCGGCCGATCCGCTGGCGAAGTACATGACGTTGCCGTTCATCTTGTACGCACGAGGACGAAAGCCTAGCGACGCCATCGCTCGTGTGAACTCGCTGCCGTCTTTCACTGCGCCGTCAACGATGTCGGCAGTCGCGGGCTTGACTTCGCCCGGTTCAGCATCCTTCGAAACGTCTTGAGTGAGGATCACAAAACCAGCGGCGAAGAGGATTCCCCCAGTGAGGGTCAGCTTTCCGAGGACGGTCGCGATGTCTTTGATGTTCTGCATTTCTAGCTCCTCAAGGTCGGCTCAGGGCGCCCAGCTCATGTCAAAATTTCCAAGTGGGTTCGATCCGCCAATACTCGCACAATCTCCGCTTGGCTGAGAGCTCTCACAGGCAGATTCATTGCCAGGATTTGCGCTAAGGCACGAAGTGTAAGCGTCGTTCTGTGTGCTGCAGGCGTCTCCCTCAGATGTGCTTTCATTCGAAAAGTTGGGATCCATCTCAAACACGGGAATCGACTGGTCGAAGCGGTCCGTATTCGAAAATTCCAATCGAGTGAGGGCGACGGCGGCAAGTCGATGCGTCGCGGCCGTTCGGGCTGGCAGGTCGATTTCGCCTGATTCGTAGTCGATATTCCCCCATACACCCGAACTCTTCGACACGGTCGCGCTGCCTTTGGCTGCGCCGTAACGGATGCCTGCGCCCAGCGCCAATCCCGCTCCCGTGGTCTGAAGGACCGACGAGACAATCTGAGCAAAGCCGCCAGAATTCATCGTGGGGTTAATCATGTCGTTCAGGAGTCGATTATTCACCATGTCGTCGCTACCGCCGGTGATTGAACCGATGGAGTACTTGGGGTTGATATTCGAACCGGGCATAAGCACCGCGGGAATCTTGGCCTTCACGCCTGAATCGACATAGATGCCGGCGCCACTGAGTCCGTTCTGCCAGACATCACCGACGGAACTGATACTGGTCGCTGCGCCAACAATGGGAATCATGCCGAGTAAGCTTCCATCGGAATCCGATTGCCACAGATTCTTGTAGGCTTCGGCCTTCACAACCAAGGCTTCCTGATTGAACTGATAGAGCATTCCCATGCCGCTGAAGATCATAATGAACACGGGCAAACCCATGACCATTTCTGTGATTGCTGAACCAGACTCGCTGTTCCAGCGCGACAGAAAACGACGAAATAAAGTGTTGTCGTGTCTCATCATTTTACCAATCCTTCAGATTTGTCCGCCGTCATCGAGGTGCCGACTCGGTACAGATACAAGAGGTCTTTCAGGCCCGATCCCGCGGCGAAATCTGGGTCCACAATCCCCACGATTGAGCCGACGACCAGGAAGGGAATCGTATCGTTGATGATCGTGCCCAATCCCGCGTCAACACCCTGCACTGACGAGCCTAAGGTTTCACCCGGCAAAGCCATCGGCCGATTCTTGGCCTTCCAACGTGGCGACCACATGTCTGGGC
>JBFFMO010000975.1:0-2320 GCA_041554035.1 Allomicrovenator sp.
GGCGCATTCCAGAACTTCGATGACAACGGTCACTACAACCCACGTGAATCGGGCTGGTACACCGACATGCTTCCTCCAGGTATCGAGAAAGCCAAGATCACTCAGGGTGAATCTGCAGCGAGCCTCTCATGGTTGGCCGCCAAGTCGACCGCTGACCCACGCTTCATTCAGTCCGCTGTCGAGCACGCTTACCGCTTGTTGACCGGTGACTCGCCGCTCCACTACCCACTCGACCCTTCGGTTGCGAGCTACGAGTCGGAATTCCACGCTTACGAAGTTCAGTACGAGTTCTTCAAGCAGACTGGAAAGCGCTTTGTTGAATCGAACTACAACTTCAAGACGCTCATCAAAGAAATCGTGAAGAGCGCCTACTACCGAGGTCGTGACGCTCGAGCAGACATCAGCGCCAATCGCCAGCTCGAACTGAAGAGCATGGGAACGGCTCGCCTGCTCACACCTGAGCAATTGAATCGCAAAATCATCGCGACGACTGGCCGTGAATGGGTTGTGAACAACCGCAACGTTCTGACTGACCGTCGCGAGTTCAACCTCCTCTACGGAGGCATCGACAGCTTCTCGATCACGCAGCGTATGGAGTCGTTGAACTCCGTGGCTTCGAGCATCGCACGCCGCATGTCAAACGAGCAGAGCTGCTTGGCAACTGCCAACGACTTCGGCCGCGCCACTGAAGAAAGGCTGATGTTCCCTAAGGTCGAACTTTCGGACACCCCTGAGTCGAACCCGACCGCGATTCGCCAGAACATCAAGCACCTCTACTGGCAGCTGCTGGGCGAGAAGCTTGAAGACAATGACCCTGAGATTCAGCGTTCTTTCCAACTCTTCGCCGACGTATGGCAGGATGGACAGGACAACGATTACGGGAACCTTCCTGGGATGTGTCGAGCCAATGGCGTCGACTCTGATAATGGCTACACGGTCCGCTCTTGGATGGCCGTCGTATCCTACATGCTCAGCTCCTACGAATTCCTGTACGAATAAACTAGCCTAGACGACACGTAGATTTGGACGAGAGGTAGCCCATGCATCGCAGAACATTCCTGAAAGCAGCAGCCGTAGCCGGTCTCAGCGTCGTGTCCCCCTTCTCCTTGAAGGAGGCAGAGGCGCAATCAGCAAACGGACTTTATAACGGTCCAGTCTTCTTCTTCATCCATTGTGATGGCGGATGGGACCCGACCTCGGTGTGTGACCCTAAGGGCAACGCCAACAACATGAACCGGTATGATACCGCAGCCATCGAGATGGCAGGGAATATCCCCTACGCTCCGGTTGCCAACCACGCCGCGTTCTTCCAGAAGCACTATGAGAAGACGCTCATCGTCAACGGCATCGACCAGTCCACAAACGGACACGAACAGGGCGAGCGTTACACATGGTCCGGTAAGCTCAACGAAGGGCATCCTGCACTGGGTGCGGTGCTTGCAGCGACTGCTGGTCCAGCGTTGCCGATGTCGTTCATTTCGAACGGCGGCTACGACATGACCATGGGCATTGTCGCCGCGACTCGCGCCGACCGTGTGGATACGATTCCTCGTATCGCCTTCGCCAACAAGATCAACGTCGGCAACGACGCGACCTTCCACAGCGACTTTGCGTACCAGAAGATTCAGGCAGCTGCCGATCAGCGCCTCGAAGACAGCATGAATCGCGTGAAGCTCCCACGTTTGCGAAACGCCATGAGCGCCTTGCAGACCTCGCGTCTGGGAGAAGCCGAGCTCAAAGAGGTTCTGGCGTACCTGCCAGACAACCTGAACGACAACAACGAGCTCGTGCGTCAGTCACGCGTTGCTTTGGCAGCGTTCAAGGCTGGCCTTGGTGTGTCGGTGAACATGCGCATCGGTGGATTTGATACCCACGGTGACCATGATAACCGCCACATCCCACGCCTCTCGATGGTGTTGGACGGCGTTGACTTCATCTTTGACGAAGCCGAACGCATGGGCATCGCGGACCGCGTGTTCGTGATGGTCGGTTCGGAATTCGGCCGTACACCTGGTTATAACGGCGGAAACGGCAAGGATCACTGGCCTGTGAACTCGATGATGTTGTTCGGGAACGGCGTTCCTGGAAACAAAGTCATCGGCGGAACCGACGAGCGTCATGGCCTCAAAATGGTCGACCCTGCCACCTTGCAGGTCGTTGACAGCGGCGGCATGCGCATCAAACCAGAGCATGTCCACGCTGCCATTCGTAAATTCGCGAAGATCGAGCGTTCACCCATCGCGTTCCAATTCGGACTCGATGGCGAAGACATTGGAATCTTGGGTTAAGCCGAACACGGGTGGGGAAGCCCGCGGTAGGA
>JBFFMO010000976.1:0-2320 GCA_041554035.1 Allomicrovenator sp.
ATGAAGTCAGGGACCACCGACGTGTATTTCCACGAAATCCCAGGTGGCCAGTACTCGAATCTACGCCCGCGCGCGATTCAGCTTGGTCTTGGCGACAAATGGAACCTGATCAAGACGACCTACCACGAGGTCAATATGGCGATGGGCAACATCGTCAAAGTCACCCCGACCTCCAAGGTCGTGGCCGATTTTGCGATGTTCCTGGTTCGAAACGACATGAAGGTCGAGGACCTTTTTGAGCGCTACGATGCCGGCGAGCAGTTCGACTTGCCCCAGTCGGTGGTGGACTTCTTCATGGGGCTGATTGGGCAACCCTATGGTGGCTTCCCCGAAAAGCTCCAAAAAATCGTGATTCGTGACAAGACGCCTTTCACCGACCGCGCTGGCCGCCATCTGGAGGATTATGTCTGGGAAACCCACGATGAGGTTCTGCAGACCCTACTTGAGCGAAAGCCCACGCGCCGCGAGCGCATCAGCCATGCGTTGTACCCCAAGGTGTTTTCGGACATGGCGACCGAAATTCGTGATTTTGGCGAATACGAGATGCTCGACACCATTCATTTCCTCTTCGGCATGGAGGTCGGCGAAGAAACGATGGTCGACATCGAAGACGGAAAAACGCTCGTTCTAAAACTTCTGGCCACGGGAGAGCTCTCTGAAGACGGTTCACGCCGTGTGTACTTCGAGCTAAACGGTCAGCCGCGCGAAGTCATCGTGATCGACCGAAGCGTAGAAACCACCGTCGATCGTCGCCCGAAAGCAGACCGTACGAACCCCAATCATGTGGGCGCCTCGATGCAGGGTAAAGTCCTGCAAGTTATGGTGAAGCCGGGCGACGTGGTCGAGAAGGGTGCAGTATTGCTGACCACCGAGGCCATGAAGATGGAGACCTCGATTACCGCTCCGCGAGCCGGTGTCGTCGACCGCGTCGATGTTGAAGTCGGAATCTCGATTCTGACGGGTGACCTGGTGGTCACTCTGAAACAGTAGGTCTGGGGCCACCATGCGAAGCCTGTGTCCGTGAGGTCCAGGCTTCGCATCTCCCCCAAAATACCAATAACCTAACAAATCTCGATCACCGTCCCATGTGCTGGTATCATCGCTTGTGTTGACGTTGGATGAGTGTTTTGGCCCGTGAATTTCTTTAGAGACTTGAAGATGCGAAAAATTCTGGTGATTGCGTTGTTTGTGGGCGGGTGTGTATTTCAGGAGAGTCCCGAGATCGCCGCGCCCGAGAACTCGACAAATAATGGCGTCATTGATCTGAATAATCTTCTGAACAATTTGACCAATAATTCGACGAATAATTCGTTGACTCCGGTCGAACAAAAGTGCCAGGAATTCTGCGATACGGTCTTAGGTTCTTGCGTCCTTGATAACTGCATGCTCCCCAATCCTCTTGAGGTGATTCGCGTCAGCGAATACGACAAATGCTCCGGCGATAGTCCCGACTCTTGCGTAAAAAGGTACAAGAGCGACCTTGATTTCCGAAAGGTCGTCGATGCGATCCCAGCCGGACAGTGTTTTGAGACCCAAGTCGAGACGACGCGCTGCGTTACGTTTGGTTTTGACGCATGCGAATGCCCACTGCCGAATCTCACAAAGGGCTGCACGGCCTCCGAAGACTGTGATTCCGGTTATCTTCAGGGGTTCTGTCAGGTCGAAAATTCGGGCGGTGTTCCACCCGGTGGGCAATGCATCTTTCTTGGCTGTTTCATCGAAAAAGACACGCTTAATTTCTCGCGAAGTGATCGAACAGGTTGCGGCGCCGAAAATTTTTGTATTCGAGCTGATGAACAGACCTTTTGTGTCCAGGGTTGTTCAGCGACTCAGGGCTGTAACCCAGGGTTTGAGTGCCGAATGGAACTGGATAATGGCTCCAGTGGATATTGTGATTTTGTCTGCAACTCCGACATCGAATGCACCTCAGAAGACCGGCAGGTTTGCACCACCACGGCCGCCAACGCCGGTGGTTTTTGTGCCCCGCGTTGTAGCGATGACGCAGATTGTGGTGGTGGCACGTGTACACCCAACGCCGAGGGCAGCACCTACTGCGTTGATTAGAGGAAATTGTTGGGATGAGCCTTGTTCTCGGTGAGCATTGAGGTTGCGTGATGCGAAATGTGTTGATGGGTTTGGCTCTCTTGGCGGGGGGATGCGTTTTTCAGGACAGTCCCGAGATTCCGGCCAATGGTAATAATGCACCCAATAATTTGACGAATAACGCCACGAATGGCTCCAATAACGCGACGAATGGCTCCAATAACGCGACGAATGGCTCCAATAACGCGACGAATGGCTCCAATAACGCGACGAATGG
>JBFFMO010000977.1:0-2313 GCA_041554035.1 Allomicrovenator sp.
ACCCCCGTGGATGATATCACCCTTGTTGATATCGCTCCCAAGACCGAGACCACAGCTCCAGCAGTCGTTTCAAACGTGGAGCCCCAAATCGCTCAAGCCCGGGAAAAACTCGCGGCCGGCGCGGCTGGTAAGGCGATCACGATTCTTGAATTGGCACGCGACACCATGAGCCCCAATGCCGACGAACGCAGCCAGATCGACGAGATGCTCTCGTCAGCTCGGCGCGAAAAGCCCCTCGAAGAGGCGCTGGATGATTCTCGCAAGTATCTGCGTGATTCGCGTTTTGTCGACGCCCTTTCTGAATTGAAAAAGATTCCACCGGGAGACTCCGTCACACGTTCGATCGTGGAAAAAGAAGATCTCTCCGGAAAAATCATCGACCAGATCATGTCCAAGGCAAACGCTGCGCTTCAAGAGGGCGATAAAACTCAAGCTGGCGCACTCGTCGAAGAAGTCTTGCTTTATGAGCCGCATAACGCTGACGCGAATTCGATGAAGGAGTCCTTGGACAAAGCGCCTGTGAAGGTGGCCGTCAAGAAAGCGACCTCGTCCGGGAACTCGACTCCTAAGAAGCCGAAAGTCGATACCGACGAAATCGCCACTGAAGCTCAGAAGAAGGTTTTTGCGGGCGACCATCAAGGTGCCATCAAGACCTGCTGGGGCGTCAAAGACGCAAAATGCTACCGAATCGTAGGCCTCGCCTATAAAAATCTCGGTGAAATCGAGAAATCATGCGCCAGCTTCAAGAAAGCCGGCGTTGAGCCACCCCACTGCAAGTGATGAAGAGCCACCGCCATCGCTAACATCCACGGTGTACTGAACGGGCTCAAACCCTCTCAGATCAAATCACTCGAAAAACTCTATAAGCGTCGTGTTGGCTCCGAGAGTCCTCTCACTCAGGACTTTGCCACACAGCTGACCTTCATCTCCCGAGACATCAATCGTGTTGTGGCCGTCCTTGTCGACCGACAAGGCCGTGTGGAACACGTGATGGTGGGTGATACCGAACGCGCGTATCTTCCAGACATTGGTCGAGCCCGAGCCGGCTCGGGTAGGTTCCGCGGCATTCGTTTGCTTCGCACCTACCTTGGACCCAAAAAGGGCGTGGAGCTCGGTGCAGATGACCTTACCGACCTCAACATGCTGCAACTCGACGCTGTCGTGTCGGTTCGTGTTGGGCCAGGCGGTTATCCGGGCGAAACCATTTTTGCCCATCTGGTTCCGACCACACCCGACGGCAGGACCTTTGAATCTCAAAAGTTCAACAACCCGTCCGAGTTGCCGCTCGACTTCCAACAACTTGTCCTCGAACTCGAGGCCGAGTTTCAGCGCAAAGCTCCGGAAACCAAGAGAACCGCTGGCGCACCGGCGATGCTCATCTACGTGGCGACGCCTAATTCCCGTAACGAAGACGTCCACCTCGCTGAACTGCACGAGCTTTGCAGAACTGCTGGGGTGGAGATCATCGACACCGTGATTCAGCGTCGAAAAGACCTGCATCCTAAATGGGCGGTGGGTCGCGGTAAGATCGAAGAAATCAATCTGCGTGCCTTGGAACTCGGCGTGGACCTCTTGATTTTCGGTCAGGATCTCACGCCAGGCCAAATGCGAGCGATCACCGCCGACACCGAGCTTCGCCTGATTGACCGCACTCAACTCATCCTGGACATCTTTGCCCAGCACGCCACCACGGCTGATGGTAAACTCCAGGTTGAACTCGCTCAGCTGAAGTACAACGCTCCGAGGTTGAGTTCGCGAAACACCGGAATGTCCCGTCTTTCGGGCGGCATCGGTGGACGTGGACCTGGTGAAACCAAACTGGAAATCAATCGGCGCCGCGCCAACGACCGAATCCGAGAGCTCGAAAAAGACATCGAGAAACTCTCGGTTCAACGCCACCTTCGCCGTTCGCGGCGGAAGCAACGTCAGGTTCCGGTCGTGGGCATCGTTGGGTACACCAACGCAGGCAAGTCGACTTTGCTCAACTCACTGACGCAATCCGACGTGCTCAGCGAAGATAAACTCTTCGCAACGTTGAATCCGACGTCACGGCGTCTGCGTTTTCCCGACGATCGAGAAATCATTTTCACCGATACCGTCGGGTTCATTCACGATCTGCCTCAGGACCTGGTCGCTGCCTTCAAAGCAACGCTCGAGGAGCTTGAGGAAGCCGATGTGTTGTTGCATCTTGTCGATGCCTCAGATGAGGAGTTTCCCGAGCGTATCAAGTCGGTTAATCGCATTTTGGCGGACCTTGGACTTGAGCAGAAAGAACAGATTTTGGTGTTCAACAAAGCCGACCGGCTCGAGCCT
>JBFFMO010000978.1:0-2312 GCA_041554035.1 Allomicrovenator sp.
GGTTCACGTACTTCTTCGCAATCGAAACCACGAGCCGGAGGTTGGCGCGAATCATCTCGCTCTTGCCGCGCTCCGCCCGACGTTCACCCGCACTGATCTGCAGAACGAGACTTCTCAAAATATCGGCGTCAATTCCAAGTTCACGGCTGATGCGGTCGCGCACAGCACGCGCGCTTTCACGGGCTTGGATGAACTCAATCAGGGATTCTTCGTCGCACTTAAGCTTCTTGTAGTTGACTACGTCACCGGCCATGTACGTGTCCGCTGCCGCCTCCAAAACGCTCACTTCAATCTTAAGGTTTGAGGCGATATCCCATGAACGGCGAGTGGCGCGGTCCATACTCACAAGTCCCTTCTTCAGGTGACCCACAACTTCAATCAAGAACCGCTGCGAAAGTCGGCATTCTTTGACGGCCTTCACGAGACGACGTTTTGCGCGCTCGGTGTTCTTTTCGATCGCGGCAAGATCGGCCTCAGACGGCGCTTTTTTCTTGTCCGAGGGTTTCAACTCAATCGCATCTTTATACGATACGTGCGCCTTCTTCAGACGATCGAATCGCTTAAACACGTCCGGAGCCACAGGACTGTCGCTTCCTTCGTCACTTGGCGAGTACTCGTCAAAGACTTCCCTGGCTCGTGCCGTGCCGGCACGCAGCCGGTCAGGGAGCGCGAGCATCAACTCGATGCCTGCATCGCATCCCACAATACAATCGAAGATGATCTCGCGGCCTGCCTCGATTTCTTTGGCAATCGAGACCTCGCCTTCGCGGGTAAGAAGGCTGACCTGACCGATGCGACGTAGATACATCTTCACCGGATCAAAACCATCCTTCCACTCCGCGACTTCGTCGTCAGAGCTCAACTTCACACGACGTCTTTCCGCCGTGCGGAGTCCGATGAAATCGTCCTCAGAGTTGAGTTTATTTTTGGTACCACTGGACTTTGTCGAACTGCTTGTTTCGCCCACGGCTGCACCTTCGTTCTGGGTCACCTATCAATCAACAGCTCTTCACCTCAAAATGCGCCACGATCTGATTTGAAAAACCAATCGCTTTTTTGTACACATTATCAGCGAGGAGACTGCGCTCCATCTTCCGTTTTAGGTGGCATTTTCCGTGCCAACCTTTCGCAAAGTGGGATGAAGTGGCGTATACACTTGGGTTTTCCAAAAAAGCGCCCTTTCGTCATCATCCACCTATCCGCACATCATGACATAGCTGTCACACCCGGGCGAAATCTCTTTACAGATTTCTGAGGGGTGCGACGCAATCATGCAGACTTACAAACGAAGTCGAGATGAAATTCCCGACGCCGAAGCGATCAAACGTGAATTTTTGGGGGATCGGAAGACCAGAAGAGGTCAGCCCACAGCCAATCGAGACATTGTCTCCAACTCTCGGCGAACCAACGCCAGAGAGTGCCGACGTGATTGGTCTTTATGGCCCAGGCGCCCCTGAAGAAGGGAGTTCTCGTCTTCGAGCTCAGCAATCTTGGATTTCAGCTCGTCGACTTCTGCATTGACGGCAGACGGAAAGAAAACGATGGACTGGTCAATGTATTCAAGCTCGCTCACGCGCGCCTGAAGGGTCTCAACTTCTCGGTCGAGAGCCTGATTGGCCATTTCGAGTTCGCGAGCCCTGCTTCGCAAGCTCGTAAGCTCACTCAACATCTGCGAATTTTCCACCAAGTCCGTTTGAGATGGAGACGGACGGCGCGCTCCTCCATCGAGCTGTTTGCGCGCACCCGCAATCGTGTACATGTCGTCGTAAAGCAACGCCTTGATTCTCAGAAGAATCTCGATGTCCCCTCGGGCGTAAGCACGCTGGCCCGTCCGAGTCTTGCGTGGCTTCAGCTGGTCAAACTCTGTCTCCCAGTACCGAAGCACGTAGGCCTCCAGAGACAATAACTCAGCAACTTCACCAATCTTGAATTAAGATTTGTTGGGGATCTCGATCGCTGACATGTAACCCTCCATGGTCATCTTGCCGCAGCATCCTTGCTGCTGGCGTCTAGTCGTTCAGCTCGGTCTTGAGCACCTGGCTGATCTTGAAACGCAGAACGCGTCTTTCGGGAATCTCGATCTCGATTCCGGTACGTGGGTTTCGTCCCACGCGTTTGCCCTTCTCTCGAACCTCGAACTTACCAAATCCACTGATCTTGATGGCATCGCCGCCTTCGAGAGTCTCTTTCATCGTCTCGAAAACTGCTTCCACGAAATCTGTGGCTTCTTTCTTGTTCACACCTACGTTTTCATAAACGTAATTCACGATACCGGCTTTTGTCATCGTCATTTTTACTGCTCCGTGTACACA
>JBFFMO010000979.1:0-2300 GCA_041554035.1 Allomicrovenator sp.
AGCTTCGCGATGGTGATTCCGGTTCCTGCGGTTCTTCAGCAAACCGACGTCAAGACGCTCGACGACGCGCTCTTTGCCAAAGTCGACACGCTGACCTCACCTCGACTCGTGGAATACTGGGAACAAGACCCCTGCCAACCCCAGAACGAATGGGATTTCGCAAGCCCAACCAATGCTGGCAGCGTCAACAACTCGACGGATGACGGCGACCCCGGAACGGTGACCGTAGAAGCTCAGTTCTCGGTGGGTGAGTACGACATCGTCGTGCTGAGCTCAGACCAAGGCACGGCACTCGACGCTTGGCTTGGAGCCAACAACTACGCCGTCCCAACCGGCGCTGCCCCTTATTACCAGCCCTATATCAACGCGGGTATGTACTTTTTTGTGGCCAAAGTAGACCCCACAAAAGTCACGTTCGGCCCCAACGGCAAGGCGCTTCTGTCGCCCATCCGATTCAACTACACGAGTCCGGAATTCTCGTTGCCAATTCGTCTGGGAATGATCAACAGCAACGGCCAACAAGACCTGATCGTCAATATCTTGGCCCGCAACCAGCGCTACGAGACTTCGAATTATCCGAACGTTTTTGTCCCCACCAATATCGAAGTCGTCGACGATGTCCGAAACGATTTTGGGTCGTTTTACAAAGCACTCTTTGCTCGCACACTCAAAGAAAACCCAGGCTCGGCCATCACCGAATATTCGTGGTCCGCAGGCAGCTGTGACCCCTGCCCCGGTCCGGTGAATCTTGCTCCGGAAGACATTGAAACTCTGGGCGGTGACGTGATCAACGCGGGCGATGCTGGCTACTGGGACTTTGTGATTACGCGTCTGCACATGCGCTACGACAAAGACGAGGTCGGAGAAGACCTTGTGTTCAAGAAGGCCGATCCTGTTGTCGGTGGTCGTGAACGACGCGATGAAAACGGAATCTTGGAAGAAGGCGCTTCACCCGATTCGATCAACAATTTCCAGGCGCGCTACATCATCCGTCATCGCTGGGAAGGGGCTGTCGCATGCGCCGACCCTGTCTATGAAACTTGGGGTGGAGATCCCAACTCATCGAACCCTTACGGTCCGTCGATTACAGCAGCACCCGGTCCAAACACCACCGGTGATGACGCGTTCGCCTCGACAGGATCGAACGCAGGACGCCCTGTTGAGGAACTTGTCCGTGAAGACATCCCGGAAATCGGCGTGGTGGCGACTCCGCTCGGCAAAGACGGCGGCGGCACGTGCTCCGCGACTTCGGGAACAGCGATTCCGCTCGGCTTCCTCGCCCTTGGAGGACTCTTCTTCTTCGGCCGCGTTCGTCGCCGTCGAGCTTGATTCCAAGTCTTAGACTTGTACTGAGCGACCCGAAGAGTCATCGTCGGGTCGCTCGTTGTTTGTAAGGGGAAAGGATGCGGTTTTCTTGGATATTCTTGTTGTCGGCGTTGGCCGTATTCGGGTGCGAAAGCACGAAAAAAGCCCCGCAAAGTCCGCAAACGGCGGCACAAGGTGAGACCAAGGTGGCTTCTATTGAAGCTCCCACGTTGCCTACCGAAAGCAGTGGTTTCGGGCCAAGCCTCACCAGGCTCTCGAAGGCGGCCCCTTACGATTTGAACGTCCATAAGGAAGTCAACGCCTGCACGGAATGCCATGCGACGATTGCCGAGGAATGGAACGATAGCGTCCACGCGCTGGCATCGATGACCAACCCTTTCTACCGCCTGGCTTTTGACGACTTCACTGAAAAAAGCGGCGTCGAAAAACTGCCGTTTTGCGGTGGCTGCCACGATCCCGCTTTGCTCTACGATGGCGCGCTGAAACAGCCCATCGACGGTGCCTCAGAACGCGCCCATGTCGGTATTTCGTGCAACACCTGCCATGGCGTCGAGTCCGTTACAGCTGACGGAAATGCCTCATACACGTTGAACACCACGCCTATCCCCATTCCGAAAGACGGCGACCCACAAAGCCTCAAGGACCATCTGGCCCGCGTGGGCATGGCCCCCCTGCGAGATAATAACCTGTGCGTTTCATGTCATCGCGGCTTCATGAGCCCTGAAACAGGTCACGAAGTGGTGATTTCCGGGCTCGATGAGTGGGGCCCCTTCCGCGGGTCGGCCTATAATGGCAACCCAACCGTGCGCATCACCGACGTCGAAAAGACCAATTGTGTGGGCTGCCATATGCCGGTGATGCCCGACGGACACAATTCCCATCGATTCCCAGGCGGGCACTCAACACTCGCCGCGATGACCAGCCCTGCTCAACTTGAGGCTGTTCGGGCGCTGGTCGAAAACGCCGCTACGATC
>JBFFMO010000980.1:0-2296 GCA_041554035.1 Allomicrovenator sp.
ACGAGGCGACCGTTCAAAGGTACGCGCAACGCTACGGAATCGAGCTTTCTGTCGGACCGATGGATGCGTTGAGCATCGGCGCTATTGAAGAGATCAGCGACGGCATTGAGGAACTCAGTGAGTCGTTTTCCGAAGCGGATCTTCTGGTGGCCGAGCCGATCATCGAGTTCCTGCCGCCCGATGAAGACGTCGACCTTTCCGGTGAGTCTGCTGTCGAAGACAGTGGGGAGATTCTCGGTCTGGACGACTTGGGATTTGATGACGAGTTGTCGCTTGGGGACATTGATTCGGAACTGCCCATCGGCGACGCCGAAGAGATGATGCTCGACGTGGACGACATTAAGTTTGATGAAAGCGAATTGGAGCTGTTTTCCGAAGCTTCAGAGGGGTCGTTCTCGTTTGATTTTACAGGAGACGACGCCGACAAGATGTTCGAAGAGCTCTTTGGTGAGACTCCTGCTGCCCCAACCGTTCCAAAACGTGTCGCGAAATCCTCAAACCTTGTGGAGGTCGATCGCCTCATCGAGGAAGGCCTTTTATCCGAAGCCGAGGAAGTTCTCGAAGCGTTTGTGGATGCGGACCCCAATAATCCTGGAATCATGGCCAGGCAGGCGCATATCCAAGAATTGAAGAGCGACGAATTCGAGGACAACAGTGCGTTTGGTGAGAAATCTCTTTCGGGACGTTTTGCCAAGGAATATTCGATGGTGCTGAAGTCTGGTCCGGCAGACGTCGACAACACGAATATTGAACTCGGCCTGACCTACGTCGACATGGGGCTCTTCGAGGAAGCTTTCCAAGAGTTCATGCAAGCCCACGATGACGTGAATGCTCGAAACGATGCGATCTACTATCTGGCGATCTGCGAATTCGAACTGAATGCAGTGGAATCTGCCACACGTCGTCTTCGTGAACTCCTCGCTGACGCCACGGTCCCAGCTCGAATTCATCGAGTTGCCGCGTCTCGGCTTGAGCAGTCTCGCCAGAAAGAGACCGAGTAGTTCCCTACTAATTGCGGAATGCAGACGCTGTTCTCGTGGGTTACCGTCTTGACCGCTTGAGGGCGTTGCGAGTAACTACGCCCTCGCCGCTGAGGACGCATGCAAAGAAAACATCATAAAATTCTGCTCACGACCTTGTTGATACTGACCACAGGTTGGACCGCTTGCGGAGAAGAGCCCATCGGTGAATCCGCCTCGCGTTCTTTTGTCCAGAAGTGGCAGGCCACCGTGGCGGCGAACCTTGCTGAGCGGAGCGAGGGCGCCCCGATACGCAAGGAATTACAGAAACGACTTGAGGCTGCACAGAAGCGCGAGGAAGCTGCTTCCCAGCGAGATATGCCGCCTCTTATGTCGTTGGCGAATACTTATTATGCAGCCCATGAGTATAAGCCAATCTTCGTTCAACATGGCCAGCTCACCTCTCACGGTAAGGCGGTTTGGGAGACGATGCAGGACCTCGAAGCGTCGGTTTTGGATCCTCGCCCTTACCGTTTGGCCGATATCCAAAAGGCGCTGGACGCTATGGAGTCCAAAGCGGCGGAGTTGCAGACCAATGATCTCAATCCTGGCCCTGAAGCCACAGCTGAGATGAGCGCCTGGGTTGCCGCGCAAAAACCATCGACCTTCACTTTGGACGAATCGAGTTACGAAGTGGTGACGGAACGTCTGTTGGAATCCGACACCGGCGCAGGATTGCGAGATGCGATGGGCGAACTTGGAAAGCTCGGCCAGTCCATGGCCGCGTCGAGCGCGGAACTTGAGGAACTCATGGCGAACGCTTTCATGCGCTACGCCTATGAAATGCGATATTTCCGAGCTCGAAAGTCGTTTGTGCATCCTCGCGAGGACGACTATTTCAACGACCCCGAGATTCGCAAATCACGAAATGTGGAGCAAACCGCCCACTATGTTGCGGGAAGTCTCTGGCGCCGCGCAGCGGCAAACGCTGATGCGATGTACTCTCAGCCTGTTTACGCACGTCGAGAGCTTACGAATGCTATCGATCGTTTTGCCAAGTCAGAAAAGCCGGCAGATGTGATGGCGGCTTTGATGCCCCAGCAGCCACAATACGCAGGCTTGGTCGAGGAGCATAAACGGTACCAGGAGATCGTTGCCGCAGGCGGGTGGGAAAAAGTCGAAGTCGATAAGAAGCTCAAGCCCGGTTCGAAGGGCTCTTCAGTTCGGAAACTCAAGGAGCGTCTCGCGATTGAGGGATTTCTTAAGGGCGATCCGACGAAGTTCACAGACCTCTACGATGCGTCTTTGACCGATGCGGTTAAGGACTACCAGACCAC
>JBFFMO010000981.1:0-2296 GCA_041554035.1 Allomicrovenator sp.
CACGGTGCAAAACAACCGCGCACCAGACAAGCTCCCCGACGAGCTTCGCCTCCTCGAGATTACATCGCTCGCCCACGACGCGTTCAAGGGTCCAATAGGGCCCGCCAAGAACGCGATCGTCTTTTTTAACCGGCAAGACGGTAGCGATAAGAGTATTTTGGGGTGGGTCATCGGACAGGATGGCGGCGAGGTCAAAGCATGGCGCCTTTCCTACACAACAGGCATCGTCGATAAAATTGATGCCGTCTATTTTGAAGACATCTACGAAGACGGCGACCAGGAAATTCTGGTGACCTATTCCTACAGGCTTGACGACGGTCCCGCGGCCGACGTCCCGCTAAAGGCCACCGTCGCCTTCATTTATGAAAAAAACTTTGATTATTTTGAGGCACACGGCGAATTGTTCGACAGTGGTAAAATGCCCGAATCAGCTGCCGATGCGCGCAAATTCTTGCGACGACGAGGACTAATCAAATAGTCAAATCAGCACTCTTGACCGTGCCGACACTGCCCTTCATGTAATGACCAGAATGCTAAAGAGTTCTCAGCCGCGATTTAGCCCTTCGTCTTTTTATTGTTGGGATTTAGTTGGTCCGCATGATTGTCCAGCGCAGATTGCCGATGTTTTGCCAAGTCCTGCGCCTGATCCGAGGAGGAGCCCCGCGATTGATGATAGGCTGGATGTTCTGGATTACGCTGATTGGCCCGATTATCTCGAGCAGCTTTGTCATTAGAGTTTTTACTCATTTTGTTCTCTCGTGAAAATGTCTTGTTTGAAAAATCTTGGAAATTAATCGGTTTCCGTCGTGCCGAAGAGCCGAGCCCCGGTGTCCGTTCCGCCTTTACCCACGTATGAACGCGCCGAGATTCGGGCTGCAATAAATCTAACGTCAGGGAACTCCCGCTCCAACATGGCCATCGTTTCCTCGTAACCCACGAGGGTAACGACCGTGATGTCAGTTTTTGCCGTCACTTTTTTCAAGAGCGCACGGATCGAATTCCCCGAGTTAATTACGCTGTCCACGATAATAATGGGTCGAGGCTCTGCTGATTCGACGATAGGATCCAAGGAATGATGGGGTACAAGTGTCGCGCTTGGAATCATTTCCCAAATGCCCTCGGCCAGAAAGAGTCCAGCTCGCATCATGGCGTAGATCACGGGCTGATTGGCCAACCGCCACCCAACACTTGGAAGCCCCGTAGGATGCGCAATATCACATGCTTCAAGCTGCAGATTCCGTCCGACATCGCATGCAAGCGCTCTTCCCACGTCACGGTGCAAAGCGGCCAGTCGTGGTCCAGAATTTTCGGCGCGGCGAGTCTGGTCGACCAAGAGCGCAACGACCGGATCGTTTGTGTGTTCAATCAGCATCAATTCCCCCTGACTGTGATCCGAAGCTCTTCTTCGGTAATTGACGGTATTGGATAAATCTCGTCGTCCATCTTCAAATATCTTAGGTAATGATGGGCAGGCAGAGAGGCGAAGAGTCGTTTGCTTCCTTTGTAGTCCGGTACGACAACACCCACATCTGCTGCATGCAGCATCGGCAGGTCGATTTCGCTATCGCCAGCGGCAACCACTTTGGCCCCGTGGATTTGGAATGCCTCGACGACAGCGAGTTTGCCTTGAGGGCAAACCACATAATCATCGGTCCCTCGACGGCAACCGCCGATCACATCGATATCTGCGAACCCATATCGACCAAGCACTTGTTGCCAGACCTGCGGGATGCCAGATGTCACCACGACAATACGTGACTGAACGCTCAAGGTTTCGATGAGGCGGCACCAGACATCATGCAGAACAATTTCTTGGGCGACTTTGCTAACCTCAGAAAAATAGTCATCGGCTGGAACCCCAGCCCAAATCTCGGCAACTTTTAAGAATGCGCCAGATGAATAGCCGCCCTCCTGAAACACCTTTCGGATGGCTTCATTCACACCAAACGCGCTCCCCACCATCCTGCCCGTATCAGGACTCGCTAGCGTGCGGTCTGCGTCCAAGACCAAAGCCCATGAGGTAGAGCCTGGCTCGAAAATGTCTTTCAGCAACTTTGCATCGAGTATTTTCATAGCGGACAAACCTCGTTGATGAACGCTTGGAAAAGGCGCACGCGCTCTTCACGGTCAACCGTGTTGAGGCAAAGCATCGGAACCCCCATCTCGCTTGCAATGCGTTGTCCAACCTCCTTTTCAAGCTCTTGATGCTCCAACAGCTCCTCAAGCGAGTTCCAAGGCCGAACGCGGCCCGTGTCCGCAGTCCGCCACTCTTGAATCAACTCAACTGGGACCTCGC
>JBFFMO010000982.1:0-2295 GCA_041554035.1 Allomicrovenator sp.
AGATAATTGCAGATCCCGTGCCACGATACCACTAGCCCAAGCGCGCTAAATCATGTGGGTGGATGTGTGGATCTGTGGTTAGGAGTCCCCATATTGGGTACATCCGTTCCTGAGATCGGGGCGCACACGCCTCATCAGAGGATTTCGACCTGCACGTGGTCCCCACTCGTCACGCCGGCACAATCTTCTTGGAGCACGGCCAAAGCCGACACACCCATCAACTGAAACGAGTTGCCGGAGTCCATTTTTGATGGACCCTCAAAGTGCGCCCCATCTTGCGTCATTGCGATTCTGCCGGGGATGAATTCCTTTCGACCGACGGAACCGCGGATATTTTGGGCCGTCGGAAGTTGGACAAAAAGCGGGGCGTGAGTGGTTCCTTGAAAGGTGGCGAGGGCAGGGCGGACAAATTGGTGAAAACAAACAAAGGCCGAGAGCGGATTTCCGGGCAGACCGACCATGGCGGTGCCGGTTGAGGAAACTCCAAAGGCCAGGGGTTTCCCGGGTTTCATGCGAATCTTCCAAAACACCAATTCATCGCCACCAACTTTGGTCATGGCCTTTGACACGTGGTCGTGGTCACCGACGGAAACGCCGCCAATCGTGACGACGAGGTCGCTAAATTTGCACGCCAATTCCAGGGCCCTGGTCACGTCGTCAAAAACGTCTCGAACCACGGGCCAAACGGTCGGCACGCCGCCATGAGTTCGGACAAGTGCGGCCAGCATCTGGGCGTTCGAATTGTGAATCTGTCCATCTGTTGGCACGTCGCCCACATCACAGAGTTCGTCCCCGGTGCTGAGGATTGCGACCCGGGGTTGCGCGAACACATCAATATTGGTGAGCCCAAACGACGCCAAAACGCCGATATCCGACGCGCTTAGACGAAAGCCGACGTCGCAAACGATTTGTCCCTTCTTAAGATGGCTTCCGTGGCTGCGAACGTTCATGCCTGCGTGTGCTTGAGTTGTGAACCGTAGCGTGCCTTCATCCACAGAGGCGTCCTCTTGCATGATGACGGCGTCTGCACCCGATGGAAGCACAGCTCCGGTGAAGATGCGCGCGCAATGGCCCGCTTTCAACACCTCGTCGAATGGATGGCCTGCCGCGGACTCGCCCTGCAACACAAAGGTCTCAGCCGCATCGGCCGCACGTATGGCGTATCCGTCCATGGCCGACAGGTCGGCGTGCGGGAAGTCATTTGGAGAGAGTACCATCTGGGCGATGACCCTGCCGCATGCTTCCTGCAGCGGGACTCGTTCCACGGGCATGCGGGGGATGCGTTCTACGATATGGTTTCGCGCCGAATCGACGTCGATCAATGAGTTCAAGTGGGCTCCGATAGTACAAGCACTGCTTGGGGTGCGATGTCTGTGACTGCGGTCACGACAAAAAAGTCTCGTGTTGTGGGCGGTCCGACTCTCAGCGATGAACCTTGTAGGGCATCGAGCACGATCCCTTCGTAGCTTGCCGGGGCCAACACGTGATTTTCGAAAACGTGTCGGTAGCCATCGAGGTCGCGGGATTTCAGGTGGTTGATCTCCAGGTTCTGGCCCATTCCTCCAGACCATGTTGAGATCCACGCCTGAATCAGTGGTCGGGCATGGGCTCGTACGGCAGAAGAATCAAGGACTTCCGAGAAATCAAGCGCGTGAACTTCGGCACTGACAAAGTCGTGCAGGCCTGACGCATCAGGAAGGGCGACACCAGAAAGAATGTCGGTCCAGGGGCCAAGCCCGTCGATCCATCGTCGCGCCGCGGAATCTCCATCTGAGATCGTTCCGAGCGACTCAAAAATCGTGTCGGCCAGCTCTTCAGAGGCGAGCGCACTTATGAACGCGCGTTTGGGCAGGTGGATCGGCGTTCTGAGCTCGATGCCCGAGGCCACTCCCTCGAATGCAGACTGCGCACGCTTAAGGTCACTCCCAAGCTGGGCCACGTGCCCAATAAGGATACCAGCCACCTCTTCGGGCAGCGGCTCGCCTTCTTTACGACTCGACACCTGTTTTGTTTCGCTGGTTGGTGCCTTTGGAAGCACCATCAGAAGGGCGGCCGCGCCGACAAACGCCGTCGCTAGCGCAATTCCAGCGCTCATGATCGTGGCCAACCCAAGCGCCAAGTAAGCGACCCCAAACGTTCCACCACCCAAGGCCACGGTAAGGCCTGAGACCGTCGGAATCCTGCCGTATTGTTGGGGCGCCGGGTCGGTGCTTGTCCGTTGGGCAGCCGTGGCGATTTCGGCCAGGCGACGAATATGAGGGGGCAGCAATTCCAGGAGGTTCATTAATGGGATGA
>JBFFMO010000983.1:0-2295 GCA_041554035.1 Allomicrovenator sp.
CTGGAACCGGACTGGGACTGCCGATCGTCAAGAAGATTGTCGAAGCCCACGACGGAACGATTGACGTCAATTCAAAGCCTGGCCGAGGAACCGAGTTCACAATCTCGTTCCCGCGGCCGCTGCACGATGATGATGAGGAGAATGAACCATGGCGATAGACACCACTCCCGAAATCGAGCCGAAGCGCCGCACTGGCGCCATTCTCGTTGTCGACGACGAAAATTCTGCGCGCCATGTTCTCTGCCAACTCCTTCGGGACGACGGGCATGAAGTCCAAGACGCTGCCGATGGCTTCAAAGCTATGGGAATCCTCAAGGAATGGACTCCCGACATCATCCTGACCGACCTCAAGATGCCCTTGATGGATGGCATCACGCTGCTTCGCAAGACCCGTGAACTGCACCCGGACATCACGTGCATCGTCATGACGGCGTTTGCGAGCGTAGAAACCGCCGTGCAATCGATGAAGAGTGGTGCCAACGATTACCTCACCAAACCGCTGAACTTTGACGCCGTGGAGCTTGTGATTCAGCGCTCACTTGAGCGCATCGAGATGGTTCGCGAGCTTCAGGACTTGCGCGAGCAATCCCAGAAGCAGAAGGCCTCCAAAATCATCGGCAATGCAGGTCCGATGCAACAGATGCTCACGCTCATCGACCAGATTGCGCCTTCCCGCGCGACGGTTTTGATCACCGGCGAATCCGGGACGGGTAAAGAAATGGCGGCGCGCCGTGTCCACGACATGTCCCCGCGCGTCAATAAACCCTTCATGACGATTCATTGCGCGGCGCTGCCCGAAAACCTGCTGGAGTCGGAACTCTTTGGCCACGAAAAAGGCTCATTCACTGGCGCCGCGGGCATGCGGCGCGGTCGATTCGAAGACGCCGACGGCGGGACCTTATTCTTGGACGAAATCGGGGAAATTTCTCCGTCGACTCAGGTCAAGCTCTTGCGCTTCCTGCAAACGAGGGAATTTGAGCGGGTCGGTGGAAACCAGACCCATTCGGTCGACGTGCGAATCGTGGCCGCCACGAATCGGAATTTGGAGGAAGAGGTCCGCAACGGTAATTTCCGCGAGGATCTCTATTATCGCCTCAACGTGATCAACGTCGAAACACCGCCCCTTCGCGTCAGGCGGTCAGATATTCCTGTTTTGATTCGCCATTTTGTCGATCGCTACGCACGCGAAAACGGCAAGACCATCCGCGAAGTCTCGACCGAAGTCGTACACACGCTGGAGGCCTACGATTGGCCAGGCAACGTTCGAGAACTCGAAAACGTGATCGAACGCGCCGTAGTGCTGGCCGAGTCTGACTCGATCAATGCGCATCATTTGCCTGCAAGCCTGAAGCTTAGACAGGGCGGCCCACGGTCGTTTTCGGATGATGTTCGGATTCCCGGCTCAACGCTCGAAGATCTTGAGCGCTTGGCGATCTTGGCAACCTACGAATCCACCGGCGGCGACACGAAAGAAACCTCGCGGATTCTGGACATCTCTCAGCGCAAGATTCAGTACAAGCTTCGTGATTACCGCGACTCAGGCCATCTTCATTAGTGGTCGGCGGCGTCGCCGCCCACTTTTGCGATCACCCAGGTCAGGTTCATCTTCTCGGCCATCCAAAGCAGGCTGGGCATCAGCAAAAGCGTCGAGAGCAGCGTGAAAACGATGCCTGTGATGGCCACGTACCCAATCGACTGAAGTCCTCTATGGCTCGTCACAGCGAGCCCTCCAAATCCGATAATCGACGTCACCGACGTCATCACCACCGCTGAACCCACTTTGCGGAAGACACTCGCGATCGAGCCGCGTCCTTCGTGCAGATAATGGTGATAAAAATGCACGCCA
Organism: Allomicrovenator sp.; assembly: GCA_041554035.1. Taxonomy (GTDB): domain Bacteria; phylum Myxococcota_A; class Bradymonadia; order Bradymonadales; family Bradymonadaceae; genus JBFFMO01. The sequence goes on from JBFFMO010000983.1 coordinate 1,847, forward strand.
TCATCCACGCCAATGCCCACCACCACAGGGATGATGATCACGTTGAAGAAATCCAGCTTGATGCCAAACCACGCCATGAACCCAAAGGCCCACATCGTTCCCATGGTCAGCGGAATCATCGAAACCAGGCTTCGAAATGGGCTCTTAAAACCAACCGAGAGGATCAAGAATACGAAGAGAATCGCGATGAGCATCATGCGCGCCCCGTCGGTCTTGATCTCGTCGAGCATCGCCACATAAATATACGACTGGCTGCCAATGCGGACGTCGACTCCTGTCTTCTGGCGGACTTCCGCGACTTCCTTCAAGAATCGACGGGCTTCGCCGCCCTTCATCTGGTCGATCGACTCATTGATGTAGATCAAATACTCATACGCATAAGGCTCGCCGGCGGCTTCAATGGCTGCAATCATTTCCTGCCGGGTGGCAAGCCCCGGAATGTATTCTAC
>JBFFMO010000984.1:0-2295 GCA_041554035.1 Allomicrovenator sp.
CATCGCCGTCATAGCCGACCTCGCGCTGCCAGTCCCGCAGATGGTCGAGCACATCCTTCTCGCCGCGCATCACCGCCCAGAAATCGCCGAAGACCCTGCTTGGAACGTCGTTTGGGAATCCCCCGACGCGGTCCTGATTGTGCGGTGAGCGGTGAGCGGTGAGCGGTGAGCAGTGAGCGGTGAGCGGTGAGCGGTGAGCAGTGAGCGGGTTTATTCGTGACCTGTGTCTGGTCCGCGGCCATCCTGCCCGCCTGTGCCTGGTCCGCGGGCATCCTGCCCGCCTGTGCCTGGTCCGCGGGCATCCTGCCCACAATGCGATTTGCGCCTGCCAGTGATGGTGAAAGACGGCCTAGGCAAGTATTTCGGCTGCTCAATGGTGCGTGATTGGACTCCAGGTCACCAATAGGATTTCGCCGGCATATTCATGCTCCGAAATCACTTCCTCCATCAATGATTTCGCGACTTCCTGCGGAAACCCACCAGACCCTGCACCAATGATTGGAAAAGCGATGTCTTTCACGTCTTTTTGTACGGCGAGCTCCAGTGCATTCCGTGTGCAATCGCGAATTCCTTGCGCAGACGCGCGCCATAACATGTTGATGTCTGCGACATGAATGATGCCCTTGAAGGGTAGGTTTCCCGCACCGGTCCACCTTGCATGCCCGAGAGGAAGCGGCCCGGTCCTGCCAATTTCCTTGAAAGGAGCCAACCCGGCGCGGCGTTTTATCGCGCCGGAAACTCCTTGGGGAATCAGTAACCACCACGGGATGATATTGCGGTTCCACGCGTTGACAATCACTTCGACCGGTTGGTCGAGCAGGTCACCGTTGATTGAAATGAATTGAGCCATCGGTGTCTTAGTGTTTTGAAAGTGACCCATCTTGTTGCGGTAGCCTGTATGAAGATATGCCAAACCGCCGGCTCTTAGCGCGAATAAATTTTATGGGAGGTCATTATTCACTCTCTACAAGTGCCTGTTATTCTATGTTTTTTATGAGTGGGTGTGCGGCTGGAGCCACGCGTCCCGGTCGCAAATCCCAGCGCGGCTGGGCCACGCGTACCCAATCAATTACCGCGTGAAGCGAAGTTCTGAGAGGCGCTCTGCGCTGCGAAGAACCTTAGTATCGTGGGTCGAAAAGTCGACGGCGATGAGCTCGAACGGTCCTTCGAACGGGCCTTGCTCTTTGGGTTGCCGCCACATCACTGCGCATCCACCGTCGTCCGCAAAATCCAGCACGCCGTTTAGGTCATACGGGCCGCCAGTATACAGTGTATGAGTGACGACCTCAGAAGTACTCTCCGGTGTGATGGCCTGTGCACTTTCGAGGTAGTAGCCGTAGCCCACACCGATTTCCAGGAGGAGTACATTTCCGTTTGCGTGGCGCTGGGCAATGGCAGGGTAGAAGCCGTCCTCTCGGGTTGGAATCGGGGTCGAGACGTCGTTCCATGTTTGGCCCAGGTCCTCGCTGATAACCGCCTGCAGTCCACCTGCGACGGTTCGCGTGGCCAATATTGCACCGTCGGTGCGGACATTTCGGTCGGAGGGCCAGTTGGTTTGTTCGTCTTCTGGAAAATTAACGAGGTCAACTTTCAGGTCGCCTCGTAAATCGGCGCGAAAATAGGCATTCGAGTTCGACAATAAAACGAAGTCGCCGTCGATGGATTGCTCGCGACCGTCAGCGGTGACGACGTATACAGCCTCGCTCAGAGCGACCGAACTTTGATGCGTTGGTCCTTCCAAAACCAGTGTGTTGTTGGGGGCCATATACAGGAGCTGGTCGCCGACCGGAAATATCAAGCCGTCTGAATCCGGGGTGTGAGACAGGGCTCGAAACGTTTTGGTTTTTAGATTCAACCAGCCAAATGTGGTGTTGGGTGTGGATTGCGGTTGATCCCGAACCAGGATGTCGTCGCCCACCGGCCTTGCCATCGGGTGATAGCGACCAAGGCCCGTCGGCTCTTGACCCAGCTGAACGACGTAGGACTCAGCATCCGTGAGATCGACCGCCAGATGTCCCGCAGGGGAGAGCTGAATCGTTGGGCGGTTCGTCTTGGGCAGAACCCGGTGGTGCTTGATGGTTCCGTCTTCGGAAATCACCACAATTTCGTACACATAATCGGTGTCTGAAACCGGCACAAAGGCCGACAGCGCATGGAAGCCGCCCGCATTTTGCCACGTTATGGTGTTGCTGAATTGCGTTGTGACACCCGATGCGGCCCCGAATCGAAAGACCTCCGTTTCTGCCCCGTCCATTTCGACTCGCCACAGTGTATTTTCCCGTAGCTCCAAAATCG
>JBFFMO010000985.1:0-2294 GCA_041554035.1 Allomicrovenator sp.
GGCCAAGTCGCAACGGATTCAGGCCTCGGGCCTCAAGTCGCTCCATGATCGTATCTACGGCGGTATTGCTCGCCGCGGTCACCAGAACTCGGTTGCCGCGCAGGACCTCTTGCTCAACGATTTCGACCAGCGTGCGGGTTTTTCCGGTGCCCGGCGGACCGTGGACCAGCGCCACATCCCTGGTGTCCAGAGCATTTTGAACAGCCGCAATCTGGGCTTCATGAAGTTCCCGATCGACGGGTTGCCAGGTGGTGGGCGTCTTTTGGCAAGACGGCTCTGCCTCGCCCGTTAAGACCGCCTTAAGGGGGCCAAGGTCGTCTCTTTCCTTGGCAGCCCCAAACGCCGCAATCGCTTTATCGGCGCGGTCAAACGTGGTTTCGGGAGCCTGAGCATCGAGGTTAAACGGTCGATCGAAGAGCTTGTCGGGCGGAAAAACATCAACCACCAGACCGATTCGGTTGGCTTTGCGTCTTGAGATGACGGCGTCGATGCCGCCAGGCTCGTCGACCCGGTCCACCCAGATCCGAACTGGGGAACCACTGGAGGCGCGGAAGGTCCCGAGCGATTCCGCGGAAGCGCTGACCCATAGGAGCACGCGGTCTCCCGGGGCGGCGGCACTTTCCTCGATCTCGACGCCAGCAAGCGCGTTTCCACGCCGCACTCGGTCTTTCAGGGTCGAATGAATTCGCTGTTCATCGAAGCGCTCTCGCGTCGCAACGCGTTCTCGGTTCCACAGGGCCTTCAGATTCGTTAAGAACTCGTTCATAGTGATGACTTGGCGCGAAGACTTTAAAGGAATATGGTAGTCATAGCGCACTAACGCAATCCACAACCGGTCCGAACCTAATGAGCGATGCAACGCTTAGCCGCACGACGTTGAATGCTGGCGATTTGCTTGAGGGAAAGTATCGCATCAAGCGCAAGCTTGCCGAAGGCGGAATGGGAGCTGTTTACCACGCTGTCCAAGAGCCACTTGGCCGAGACGTCGCGGTCAAAGTTCTAAAATCCGTCGACGAGACTGCCGACGAACGCGAAAATCGATACAAGCGTTTCTTCCGTGAAGCCGCCATTTGTTCGCGATTGAATCATCCCAATACCGTGATGATTTTTGATTACGGCAAGCTCGCCGAAGGCGACGGGTTTTTTCTGGTTATGGAGTTTCTGCGCGGCGAGTCCTTGCGCGACCTCCTGAACCGACACGGTGTTCTTACGACATCGATGGCCCTGCATATTGCCATCCAAATCGCGGGTTCGCTTGCGGATGCTCATTCCGGCAGTGTCGTGCATCGCGATTTGAAGCCACCAAATATCATGTTGGTCGACCGCGGTGGCGATCCCTATTACGTCAAAGTTGTCGACTTCGGGCTCGTCAAAGAGTTGAATAACGGCGACGAAACGGGCGAATTGACGGCTGAAAACACGTTGATCGGCTCGCCGATGTACATGGCGCCAGAACGGTTTTTGTACCATTCAGCCGATTCAGCCGCCGTGGATATCTATGCCCTTGGCATCATGCTCTACGAGATGCTGGTCGGGCGCCCACCTTTCATCCGGGACTCCGACTCGACGATTCATCGTGTGATGATGGCGCATATTCAGGAAGAGCCGCCTCCGATGCGGAAAGTCAAACCGGATTTGAAATTGCCCGACGGTTTGGAGGCCTTGGTGATGCGCTGTCTGATCAAAGACCCGGCGCAGCGCTTAGAGTCGATGGATATGTTGGTTCGGCTGCTTCGGTCGTGCTCGCAAGGCGCGCCGATCGAGATCCCGCCTTTACGTCCAGAAAACGTTCCTCGGATTCCGGAAAGCACCAGCGATCATTTGGACGTCCAACAGGACACGCAAAATACGGTTCGGTTCGCGACTGGCGAAGAAGTGCGTCCCGATCTGCCCAGCCTGATGACGTCCATTCCCGCACCCAGCGAATCGACCTCAATCCCTGAGCTCGACGCAAGTGCCGTTTTGTCGGCCGCGCCGATGGCCGCGGTCGCTCCGTCGGGTTTAACGAACGAGATGCCGGTCGCCGCGGGTTCGCAGAACAAGATTGTCTACGCGTTGATTGGCGTTGTGGTGGTAATTATTGCCGGTCTGCTGGCATTCAATCTGATGAAATCCCCAGCAACGACGGCGCTTGTGGTCGAAACGACCCCGCCTGGTGCGCACGTTGTTTTGGATGGAGTGCAGCTCGGTGTCACGCCTCTGCGCTTGGACCTGGAACTTCCGGAGCAGGCTTCGTTACGGATCGAAAAAGAAGGGTTCCAGACCTACGAACAAGGGTTATCGCCCTCCGAAAA
>JBFFMO010000986.1:0-2294 GCA_041554035.1 Allomicrovenator sp.
AAGCTCGCGAAGTTTATTTCCGAGGAAATGGGCGAGTGGGAAAGCGTCGTGCGTTGGTACAAACAAGACGCTCATTTGACGCATGTCGCCGCGATTTCGGCGGCTGACCGCCTTCATGCTTCAGAGGTTCAAAAGACCCATCTTGGCGATCTTGATGCGGCAGTTGACCAGCTGCAGAAGGTCATTCAGGTTGACCCACGAAACCCCGATGCCTTCCCCCGACTCAAAGAAATCCTCGCGACTCGACGTGATTTTGTCGACCTCTTGGAGGCTTTGGAAAACCAGATCAGCCACGCAGAATCGAAAGACGAGAAAGTTGGATGGCTCAACGAAATGGCGGATATCGCTCTTTCGGAACAAGGCGATCGTGGCGAGGCCATCCGGTATTTGATTCGATCTCTTGAGTGTCGTCCGACCCAACCTCGACGTTTTCGAATGCTGGGGGAACTCTACGAAGAAGAAGAGAACTACGAGCGCGCGATTCAGTGTTATGGCGCCCTGACCAAGTTGCTTGAGCCCGGGCCAGAATCTCAGCGCCTCTTCGCGCATATTGGCTCGATCTTCGAGGTGCAGATGTCGCGGCCAAACGAGGCGAAATCTGCGTTTTTGTCGGCCTTGCGTCTGGACACCTCCGACACCCGAGTCTTGATGTCTCTGGCTCGCGTCTGCGAATTGCGGATGGAGAATCAAGAGGCGCTGCGCTACCTCGCCAAGATCTTGGAAGTGTCGAGCGACAGCAATGTCCTTCGTGCGGCACGCGTTTCGACGTTTCGGGTTCAAGGCAAAACCGACGCATCGCTGGAAGACCTGCTCGCCACAGGCGGGACACTGCTCTTGCATCATCCCGAGCAGCTTGAAGCCGTGGACGAGATTCGTCAGCGACTTTCTCGCGCCGGAAAATCCGAAGAAGTCGCGGCGTTCTTCAGGCATCTGGCCCTTGAACAACTCGCGTCGAATCCAAAACAAGGGCTGGTTCCACATTTTGAGATCGCCCAACGACTCGAACACCATGACCGGTCGTTTAGACTGGCGTCCTTGGCGTATTTTGCCGGCACTGCCTCCGAAGAAGCCAAAGAATATTATCTGAAACACGCCGAGCCTCGCCGCTGGCCTAAACGTGCGATTCCAAACGATGCCACAGCCGGAATCCTGCCGGCCGAACTGGTTGGGCCCTTTGTCGAGCTTTTGCGATTGAGCCGAGAAGGCGTGGAGGAGGCTCTGGAAGGCAAGGGCGCAGAGGAACACATGCGGCGCCAGGCCCGTGTCAAAGAGCCCAGCGGTTTGGCCATGCAACTTGCCTGGCAGTGGCCACAACTATTCGGACTCGAACTTCGTGATGTCTATCTGATCGATAAAGTCCTTCCAGGACATTGCGACGTTGGATTCGACGGTGGGGTCCGGCTCGTGCTGGATTCCACGTGGGCCAAGGTCGCAGATCCTACGGAACAGTTGGTCGGGTTGGGACGGCGCCTGGCGGCGTTGTCGATGGGAGTAGGGAGCTGGAGTCGACTTTCGGTCGAAGAACAGGTGGCGGTCTTTGTCGCGATCGTGTCGCAATTTGTGGCCGGTTGGACCATGGCAAGCCACTCTCTTCCCGAAAACTTCAACCTGCCCAAGCTCACCAAATGGCTGCAGAAGAAAGGGCATCGTGTCGCTCCCTATGCACTCGAGATTTCGGGACGTTTTGGGGCTCAAGCGATTGAACGCCAATGCCAGTTGTTGCTGGCAGCTTCCGAGCGCCTCGCCTGCGTCGTGATCGACGACCCTGGCCGTGCATTGAAGTTCTCAAGCCTATCGATGGAAGCCGAAGGGGTCACTGAAGTGCCCTACGCATTCCTTCTGGACCACTCCGGTGAGAAGATCCGCAACACCGTCGGAATCGCGATCAAAGAGGCGTGAGTACCTATTTCAAGACATGGGGAACGGGTTCCGACGTCTACCTCGGGATTCATGGCTGGGGCGGGGGTTGGGACACCTTTGAGCCCTTGGCGAGGTTTCTCCCGGAAAACGCCGTCCTTCACGCGTTAGATCTGCCAGGCTTTGGCAAGACGCCGTCATTGGCGCCTTGGACCGAAGCTGGGATGACGGCCGCGATCCTTGAGGTCGTGGACAAGATTGACGGTGACATCACTCTCGTGGGCAATTGCAGCGGCGCCATCTTTGGCATGCTGGCGGCCCTGGAGCGACCGTCCAGGTTTAAGCGCCTGATCTTGTTGGAGCCTTTCGCATTTTTCCCATGGTATTTTCGTATGTTGACCTGGCCGATCGTGGGGAGGTTCTTTTACGCCATGGCG
>JBFFMO010000987.1:0-2293 GCA_041554035.1 Allomicrovenator sp.
CGAGGTAAGCCCCATGGAGCAGGTGATGATATCTCGTCGGCAAGGGCTTCACGCCAAGTATCACAATATACGGCATTTCCCAGCCGCCCCTTATCCGGGTGTGGTTGAAGGTATGGATTGCCGACGTCTTCCTCAGGGGTAAGTGGATCAAGCTGCGGAGGCGACGAGGATGGTTCGTCGCCTCCGCAGCTCATGAGAACCACTGAAAAAAACACCACGCTCAAGCGGACTATTCGACTGATTTGTCTCATCAGTCGAGTCCTACCGGAACTGAAATGCCTCGACAAGCCAGATGTTAATAAAAAAATGAATAATTGTGAGCACATAGGTTTACAGTATGTAAACAAGACGAGAACCAAACAGAGCGTCACTCGATGATTGAAACGGAGAAGAAGGCGGCTTCCAATGAGGCTTTCGAAGGATTTTGAGAACCGTCCATTTGAGAATTCGAGGCTGGATGCGTTTCGCGGGACTGGGCTTGCATGTGCAAGAGCGTCGAAACGACGTTGTCCTTGGTGAAGTGTGGGCCTTCGACGTGAGACCGAGTCTCGTGGCACCACTTGGATTGGAGCTGTTTTCGAAACTCCTCTTTTTGGGCGGTGCTCATCGTGGTTGCCACGCGCGAGTACTTCAAAGCGAAGAGCCAAAGTGCTTCGTCCAAGTCCTGCTGGATGGATGGTCGGAATGACAACGGGCAGGTATGAACCAGCTTCAAGGCTTGCGCGCATCGCGGCTATTCGGCCAGGCTGGCGCAGTCGATGACAAATCTGTACTTCACATCACCCTTGAGCATGCGCTCATAGGCTTCGTTGATCTCGTCGGCCTGAATCATTTCGATGTCGGAAACGATTCCGTGTTCGGCGCAGAAATCGAGCATCTCCTGCGTCTCGGGAATGCCGCCTATCAACGAACCGGCGAGGCTGCGGCGCTTCATGATCAGGGCGAATACTTGAGGTGAGCGATGAGGCGAAGCCGGGGCACCGACCAAGGTCATGGTGCCGTCGCGTTTAAGCAGGTTTAAAAAAGCATCCAAATCATGCGGCGCCGCGACCGTGTTCAAAATAAAATCGAAGCTTTTGGTGTGTTTGGCCATTTCATCGGGATTGCGCGAGAGGACGACCTCGTCTGCACCCAGTGTCTTGGCCTCTTCGCGCTTAGATTCGGACGTGGTGAAGGCGACCACGTGCGCTCCCATCGCGTGCGCTAATTTAAGGCCCATATGGCCCAAACCGCCGATGCCGACGATACCCACCTTTTTGCCAGGCCCGACGTTCCAATGCCGAAGTGGTGAGTAGGTCGTGATGCCTGCGCAAAGTAGCGGGGCGACGGCCGACAATTGCGCCTCGGGGTGGCGGATGCGCAGCACATAGCGTTCATGCACGACGATTTGTTGCGAGTATCCACCCAGAGTGTGGCCGGGGGCGTCCGGGGTTGGGCCGTTGTAGGTGCCGACCATATTATCGCAGTAATTTTCTAACCCTTCTTCACAGTCGTCGCAGTGTTTGCAGCTATCGACGATGCAGCCAACGCCCACCAGGTCCCCGACTTTGAATCCCGACACGCGCTTCCCGAATAGCCGCGGGCGCGTAGCATCTCGTGCAAACGGGTGCCTGTCAGGCGCGGATACTGCTTTAGAATGTCCCGCATCAACGGCACAAAAGGATCCAATGTGCTCGGTCGAGCCTGACCGCGCACCACAAATTGATCGATATTCACCGCGGCCTTCACGGTATTTTCATGAAGGTCCAGCTGGGCCGCGATCGTTCCGATCTTCCAATGTTCGCCGTAGAAAAGTCGACGAATGGTTGCACGTTGTTCGTCAGAGATCATGGAGGACCTCTTCCTGTGCGCCGTCGGCGTATCCAAATTTCGCCGAACGGAAGGATGAAAGGGTCACTTCGTCCACACACCACGCAACTCTGCGGCATCGGACGGCGAGAAGTAGCAACATGAGAAACCTCCGTTTTGGTCGACTCAAGCAATGGGTCGAAAGGAGGTGTTACGGTCGCGGATTCGTGGCCCGCGGGTGAAGTATGATCATCCACGAAGTTTCTGGACAATGTCTCCGAACGATTTTGGGCGGCTCGACGTCGTCTGCGTTCACGCTCAAGATCTGCTCGGTTGAGCCTGCCTTCGAACGTTCGCCGATAGCATCTTTGGTAGCATTGCTTTTTGAGGCGGCGGCTTGCTTCAGAACACAAAACTGAACAATAGCGATGGCCGCGAAAGTGAGCCGGGCAAACATAGAAAGCGCATGAGCACTGACCGCAACGGAGTTCGAGTAACACATCCA
>JBFFMO010000988.1:0-2279 GCA_041554035.1 Allomicrovenator sp.
GTGCCGCCAGAATCCAAGCCTCCGCCATTCAGGTCGTCGACTTCGTCTCCGGGGCCGTCGGTATTGCCCATCTCGGACGCATCGGGAGCCAAAGTTCCCATGTCTACCTCAGGTTCCATGCCCATATCGACCGGGTCAGGTTCGGGCTCTGGAACAAAACACTCGGGCGTCGCGGGCACAAAGGGCGCGCAGGTCAGACCATCGCAACATGGGTCGTCCGGGGCGCACGTGGCGCCCTGAACCAATTCGCACGAGTCGGTGCAACAGGGATTTCTGCCCTCGCAGCCCATGGGTCCACAATCGCAGATTTCGTCGCCTTCGACTTTGCCATCGCCGCAAAAGGGCACGGGGGACGCCGCCTGCGAGTCTTCGGTGATGCAGGCCGAATCGTTTGAAGCCAAGAATGGGTCCGCGTAGAGAATTGAACACGAGCTGAATTCCGTCGCGAAGGGGCCATTGGCGTTGTAGACGGCCGTCATCACAAACCCGCTTGAGGGGCACGGGTTGCCGTCGCTGTCGTGGTACATCCCAATCGTATGGCCGAGTTCGTGACCAAAGGTCTGCGCCACGCTGGCGTCGTTATTCAGCCCCTTGACGACCGATGCCGACCTTCCCAGACTGCAGGCGCTGCCCACATTGGCCAGCCCCACCGTCGATCCCGTGAAATTGTAGCCAGACAACACCGTGAACTGGTCAAATTCGGGCACGCCCTCGGGCCTCGTCGCCGCCCAATCGTTAATATTATCGACGTATCCGCCGGCGCGAGCTCGCCCCAAGAAAAATGGTGCGGAGCCCCATGGGTTGGTGTCCGTAGCGTCGATGACACCGACCAAAATCGGCAAAATCCGACGACCAAAACTCGTTCGGTCGTAAAATGCTGCAGCCGCGTGCACCGTCATGACCGGGTCAGGCGCGTAGTCCCCGTTTGCGACGCCGCTCAATAACGCCTCGTCTCGCCCGAGCACCACCTCGATGAACGCAGGTTTGCCCGATGATAACGCGAATTGCCGTGCCGCTGGCTCTTGCGTGCCAAGGCTTGGAACCCCGGACACCCCGCAGGTGCCTTCAACGGTCTCGACGGGGTCGAACTCAAGCCCGTCAGCCGTCTGTCGAATCGAAAACATCCGGTTTTCGTGAAACGCCACACCGGAGACGTTTGGCGTTCCGTCGGCCTCACAGGTCCGAATCGCGAGCGCAGCTGATGAAGCCTGCCCCTCCAGCGTCATGTCGCCAAAAAAGTAGCAGTCAAAATCCTTGCGAGTCGTGGGCTGCGAGGTCAGTGCCTGCCCATCCCATTTTAATTCCGGAAAATCCGCCCGAAAGGGGTGGTTTGCGCGCAGGGTGATGGTTCCAGTTTGCCCCTGAAAATCAGCGACTGCGAGGTCAGAGGTGAGGGGAGCGATGGTTGAATCGGCCTCGACGCCACAGGCTCCAAGTAGAACGACTAATACCAGGCAGCGTTTCATCCAATCTCCGTGTGTTGCTCGTCTATTTTTGGGCATTCGTTGGCCTGCGACTGACCTCGGGACGTGCGGATTATACCCGCATCCGATTCAAGGTGCTTCAGAAAACCGAGAACCAGGGACCCAAAACCCAAAACCGTCTGCTGGGCTGGCTTGGTATCGGGTCTCGCGGTACTTTCATGGCCACGAAAGTGCAGGCTTCCTGCGAACAAGGTCCCCGCCTCATGGCAAAACGAAAAGCAGTTCTGAAAGCGTTTGTCGTCCTTTTGGCCTTGAGCCTCGTGACGTGCGCCACCACCCATAAACAGTCTCGTCGCTTAGTCGAGCCGCCGCCCCTTGAAGACGAACTGGGAGTCGCAGGCGGACCGGTCGACCAGACGGCCTTCGTGTGGGAGCCCGAATCAGACACGATTCCCGAGCTGGAACTCCAAGACGTTGACGAAACGTCTGCGGAAACCGCCAAAGCACTCGCTCCTTACCTGCAGCTGCGACGAACTCGACTTCAGACTTTGGGTGGAGACGCCTCGTGGGTTGTCTACATCACGCGCAAAGACCAGACCGCTCAGGCATTCCGCATGAACGAGCCCGAGGGCGAAGCGATAGCGCTCACCAAGGGAAAAGACCCCGTCACGCAGATCAGCGGCGTGCCAAAAACCGTCGACACCTGGATGTATCGCTCCGACGTTTCGGGCAACGAAAACTATCAAATCTTGCGTGCCGAAGGTGACGAAACACCCACCTTTGTCTCGGATGGGGTGAGCCGAAGTGGGCCTTTTGGGTGGGCGCCAAGTGGCGACCGTATCGCGTTCACAAGCA
>JBFFMO010000989.1:0-2270 GCA_041554035.1 Allomicrovenator sp.
CCGACTCCGGAATGACCACCTCGTCAAAGGCCAAGGCGACGGTATTTGACGCATGTTGCCCCATTTTTTCTTCGGGCTTTCCAAACGTGATCCCCGGTGATTTCGGGTCCACCACGAAGGCTGAAATCGTGTTTTTGGCATCACCAACTCGTGCCCAAACCAGAAACACGCCTGCGTAGGCGCCTGAGGTAATCCATGCTTTGGAACCCGACAAAACAAACGAACCATCACGATGCTCGGCGCGCGTCAGCATCGCTGCGGCGTCACTTCCACTTCCTGGTTCACTCAGGCAAAACGAGCCACTGGACCACTCTCCCGACGTCATTTTTGGAATCATCTCAAGATGCGAAGGGCCGCCAAATTGCTGCAGAACCTCGGCCACCATGTTGTTCACACACATCGTGACGGCAACAGCCGGATCCGCGGCAGCAACGACCTGTACGGCCTCGGAGTAGGATATGACTCCGGCACCGAGCCCACCGTATTCTTGATTGACGTTCACGCCCATCAGCCCTGCGGAGGCGAGCGCAGCCAGAACATCGAGCGGGAACTCGTGATTTGCCTCTCGATGCCGCAAATTTGGGCGAATCATCGAATCAGCAAGCTCTTGAGCGCGCTGGCGAGTGTCAAAATGTGTCGAACCAAGTTCAAAATTCATGAACTACTTCCTCACAAAATTGGGGGCACGCCCCTCAATGAAGGCACTCATGCCCTCTTTTTGGTCCGCTGTGCCGAATAACCCAGCGAACGCCTGCTGTTCCGACTTCAAGCCGTCACTAAGCCCAACGCTGTAGCCCTCCGAAAGCGCCTGCGTGGCAGCTCGAAGCGCCAGGGGTCCATTTTTTTGGATGCTTGCGATGATGGCCTCGATTCGTTCTGCGAATTCGGCGATTGGAAAGACATCCAGAACCAGACCCAGCGCCTTTGCTTCGTCTGCTTTGACCTGCCGGCCAGTCAGAACAAGCTCACGCGCCACATGCCAGCCCACGAGACGGCCCAGACGCTGAGTGCCACCCCAGCCTGGAATCACCGACAACGAGACCTCCGGGAGGCCCAGACGAGCTTTGTCCGAGGCGTAGATGAGGTCACAACCAAGTGCGAGTTCAAAACCACCACCGAGTGCGAAACCGTTGACGGCCGCAATCGTGGGGCAGGGAAGGGCAGCCACGGCCGAAAATGCCGCATTGCCCAACGCGCTAAACTCATTGGCCTGTGCGGACGTGAAATCCACCATCGCCTTGATGTCGGCCCCAGCCACAAAGGCTCGACCTTCGCCAGTGATCACAAAAACGTCCAGATTCGGATCGTCTTTGGCCGCAAGGGCGACGGCCAGAATCTCAGACAGGGTCTGCCCATTAAGGGCATTCAAGGCCTCAGGCCGCCGAATCGTCAAACGACCCACGCCTTGGGCGACTTCGTAGGAAACGCATTGGTAATCTGTCATCTGTTTACGCCTCGTATGAGTAGAAACCACGGCCCGATTTACGGCCCAACCAACCTGCATCGACGTATTTGCGCAAGAGTGGACATGGGCGGTACTTCGAATCGCCCAGGTTCACGTGCAGCACTTCCATGATCGCAAGACAGGTGTCCAAACCGATGAAATCAGCAAGGGTCAACGGCCCCATGGGTTGATTGGTTCCAAGCTTCATCGCAACATCGATATCTTCGACGCTGCCGACGCCTTCCATGAGGGTGTAGGCGGCCTCATTGATCATCGGCATGAGGATACGGTTTACGATGAATCCCGGATAATCCTGGGCCAAAACCGTGGTTTTCCCCATTCGCTCCGAGGCGGTCTTCACGGCCTGATAGGTCTCATCCGAGGTCGCAAGGCCGCGAATCAACTCGACCAATTTCATGATCGGCACAGGATTCATGAAGTGCATGCCGACCACTTTGTCGGGTCGGTCGGTGAACCCGCCGATTTTCGTGATCGAGATGCTCGAGGTGTTCGACGCCAAAATCGTGTGAGCTGCGGCAGCCTTATCCAAGGTTTGAAAAACCTGTTGTTTCACGGCTGCGCTTTCGACCACGGCTTCGATCACGAGGTCACACTGAGCGGCATCTTCGATCGATGTTGTCGTCGACAAACGCGCGAGCGTTGCGTCGCGCAAATCAGCCGAGATTCGCTCTTTGGCCAATAACTTGCCCAGGCTCTTCTCGATCGTGGCCATACCTTTTTGAGTGGCCGGACCCGAGAGGTCGGCCATGATGACCTCATAGCCTGCAACTGCGGCTACTTGAGCAATTCCGTTTCCCATCTGACC
>JBFFMO010000990.1:0-2268 GCA_041554035.1 Allomicrovenator sp.
CTGAGCGGAATCAACGTCTGTAGCACCACGAAAGCCGCGGCCACAAAAACCAGGCGCGAGGGCTTGGGAACGGAGCCCACAACCGTCTTCAATGAATCTTCGAAGCGAGTCAGGACCGCTTCGAAGAGGTCGGGCTCGGAAAACACGAGCAAGGTCGCCAGCATCATGAACACCGTCACGTTGCCCAATCCCAACACCACCATGTTGAACGTGTGGAAGAATACCACCAAGCCCATCGCCCAACGCCTTGAGCGCGGCCACAACAGTAACGGCACAATGAAGAGGTCGAAAAAACAACCTCCATACGCGAATGCATGCACGACAAGAGGATTTTCAAAAAGCGGTTGAAGCACCGCGATCTTGTTTTCGGTGCTCAAAAAGATATCGATTGGACTCGCGCGCAGCAGCCAATCTGGGGTGCATTTAATCAGCCCAGCGTAAAAATAAACGACACCAATCTGAAATCGTAACAGATGCAGTGTCCAAGCCGGGACGCTTTCCAGATGCGTGCCTTGGCGTGATGCATCCCATGAAAATCGCGCGCCAGAAGGCACCAACAACAAGATGAAAGCCAGGAGGGAAAACAGGTAATCCATATTCCCCCACGTCGCAGCGTCGACGATGAAGAAATAGCCAAATGTCATCAAAAAGACGAAGGCCGAGACCCGCGTGAAAATCCCCAAAGCGATGCCGGCTGCGCTGAACAGAGAGATCCACATCAACACAATGAACCACTGCGCTGGTGCATGCGGCACCCATTCCCACCCTCTATAAGAGAATAGAATCTGGGTATGTTCGACGTAACGAACATCTTGCGAAACGATGTACCAGATGCAACGGATGACCATCCAAATCCCGAAGAAGATCCGGAAAACGGTCAGAAAAGCGTTAGATACGGGACGTCGCAACCGGGCAGCGATCTTCTCGAACATCAAAGAGTCTCGGTTGAAATCTGTTCCTAGTGTACGCTGACCCTGTGAATCGTTCACTCGCCATAATCCCTTTGGTCCTCCTATTTTCAGGCTGCGATCGAAAGGCTGACCCACTTGAACAACGCATCGAGGACGTGGTTCTTGCGATCTCCGCGGGCGAAACCGACCTGCTGACCCAAGCCCACACATTGGCCACCCCAGAAAACGAGTACTGCCGCAGCCCCGAGTTCGCGAGAGTTTTGGCGAAACTGGATGAGGGAAGCGCGAAGAACCCAGCCGTCTGTAAGAACCTGCTGGCGGCCTCTCCGGACGAGATTGCGCAGCTTGAAGACGAAGCACGCTTGCTCTTCCAGATTGCTCGACTGCGATGCGAAGATCCCGCGCTTGATTGTCAGAAGTACGGCAAACGCGTGCTGGTTTCCCGACTGGTCGAAGATCCTATCTGGCGCAAGGTCCAAGGCGAGCCCAATGTACTGAAAGTACTTCGTGACGAGGACGGCATCCACGCGGCGGCCTATGTCGAGTTCGCGGGCCCACAGGGCAAAGAAGTACGCGCGCTGAAATTCACGCTGGGTAAGAACGGTTGGATGCTTTCGGACGGATTTCCACAGGGTCTGCCATGAAACGAATCATCGTCACGCATCATAACGCTGACCTGGACGCCTTGGCCTGCCTGGTCGCTGCGCAACGCCTTTATCCAGGGGCGATCCCGGTGATTCCTAGCTTCGTGTCGCCCGGCGTTCGTCGTTATCTGGCACTGCATAAGGACCACCTCAACATCGCTACGATCGCTGAAATCACCGGGCCCGTCGATGAAGTCATCATCGTGGACGTGCGCGACAGCCGACGCCTCACCGATTCTCTTGAATTCATCAAATCCGCAAAACGCGTGGTGGTCTGGGATCATCATCCTGCCACGCCACATGACGTCGAAAGCCACGAATCGCATGTGGAACCGATCGGTGCATGCGTCACGCTGCTGGTCGAAGCTTTGATGCCAAACGCCGACGAGATTTCGAACTCGGAAGCAACCTTGTTTTTGTTGGGGCTCTACAGCGACACAGGACGCCTGTCATTTGCCTCGACACAGCCGCGAGATGCGCGTGTCGCCTCGTGGCTTCTGGGCAACGGCGCCAACCTCAGGGTGGTGAGCCGATATCTGGGTCTTCAGTATTCTGAAGAACAAATGAAGCTGCTCGCCAGTCTGATTTCGTCCGTCCACGAAGAAAGCTTCAAACGTGTGGAGATCGCGTTTTGCACGGCAGACATGACGAGCTACGTGGATGGGGCGTCGGATGTGGTTCAGCAAGTCATGGAGTTTGGCGGGTACGACGCC
>JBFFMO010000991.1:0-2268 GCA_041554035.1 Allomicrovenator sp.
CGTACAAATCGTGCCCGACGCGCTGCCGATGAAGTTAGGCCTCGTCTACGTTTCGGGCGCAGCAGAAATTCTGGGTGGGATTGGGCTCCTCATCCCCAAAACACGACGGGCGGCGACTTGGGGCCTGCTCCTGCTGCTTTTGGCGGTTTTTCCCGCCAACATCAATATGGCCGTCAACGAGATTTACCTGGACGGCATGCCGCACGAACCATGGCTCCTTTGGGCGCGGCTGCCGATGCAGCTCGTGGGTGCCGCGCTGGTGTACTGGGTTGGGCTGCATCGCCAGAGTTCGGACGTATCGGTCGGTGACTGACGGCTCTCCCGCTGGTAGAGTCGCGCGCGAACCGCACCGAGAGTGAATCATGACAGCATCGAACGACCTGATTTTGTGGGAAACAAAAGACCACGTGACAACGCTCACGATGAATAACCCGCGCAAGTTGAACGGCTGGACGATGGATATGCTCGTCGGCTTGCGCGCTGCGATAAAACGAGCTGCCGAAGACGCCGATACAAAGGTTTTAATCCTGACTGGCGCCGACCCCTACTACTGCGCGGGCGTGAACCTGAGTGCCGTGATTTCGCCTGGCCACCCCGCCAAGCTGCATGCGTTCATCGCCGCAGAGAACGAGGGCCTTTTCGAGATTTTCTTGAGCTTTCCAAAGCCAATCTTGATCGCCGTGAACGGACCAGCGATCGGCGCAAGCGTCACCTCAGCGACCCTGTGTGATGCCATCATCGCCAGTGAAAAAGCGACGTTCTCTACACCTTTTGCAAAGCTCGGTGTCACGCCAGAAGGTTGTTCAAGCGTGCTCTTCCCGAAACTCGTCGGCGAAGACTCTGCTAAACGAATCCTTGGTGCCGAAGGCTGGCAACCGACCGGCGCGGAAGCCGCAGAAATCGGGCTCGTCGACCAAGTCGTCCCGCACGAAAAGCTGATGGAAGAGGCACATAAGCTGGCGAAAAAGTGGATCAAAGAGGAGCGCAAACGCACGTTTAAGGCAGGCATGACAGCCGACGAATTGCGCAAGATCAATGCCCGTGAATCTCAAGACCTCGCCTACGCCTTCCTCGCCCCCAAATTCCTGCGTGGCCAGTACGAGTTCCTGAAAAGCAAAGGCAAGCGCGGACCGGCACTGGTGTTCAAGAGCCTCCTGCTCACTCGCCCCCTCTGGTCACGTTTACTGCCTTAGGCGATCCAGTCGCAGGAACATCTCTTCCGAACACGAAGCCGAGAGTTTTGAGTGCGGGCGACAAAACCATCACCATAGAACGTCATCATCCGATTCGGCCTCGGGCTTGTCTACACAGCCCGACGAAATCAGCGTGGCGATCGACACCAAATCTTGAATCTGCATCCGAAGCTGGGCGGGGTCGGCGACAGGACCGCTGATTTCAATTCGCAACGTGTCGCGCTGAAGGCGGAACCTCTTAAACGTCGCCAGGCGCTCTAGCCCCGCAGCCACATCTTGGCGACTCGCCCACGCCCGAACTTCGTCGCCATTGCGCGCCTTCACCATTAATTTGGGGTCCAAGTTGGGCCGTTCAAGCTGAACATCTTTGGAACCGAATAGTTTCGATGTTTTTTCCGCCAGGCCCTCTGGCTCGATCGACAAAGCTTCAGGCAAGGATTTATGAATACCGGCGCTGAAAGTCGTGATCGTTTCGCGCGCGTTTCCTATGCCATGGGTCAAGGTGCCCACGTAGATCTGGAAGCCATCGATCCTGCCGACAATCCTGTCATCAATGAACTTCAGGCCCAGGCTCTGGGCGACCTCCGCCCACTTCTTTTTGCGCTTTTTATTGAACCGGCTCCCCCAAAAGACGAGGCCGATAATTACCGTCCAAAAACCTATCGCCAATTCACCTTCCATCACTGTTCTCGTCTGTGTACGCCAAGCGTGTGTCCCGTCCAACCCAAGGTGAAAATCACCTTAAAACACCTTCATCCTGGTCAGGTTCGTGCGCAAGGAGGGCGGTGGAGGGAGAAATCAACTGCGCGACCGAAACCAACTCTTGAATGTGTAGTTCCAATTGCTTCGGATCCGAAATAGCCCCACGAATTTCAAAGCTCAACATCGTGGGTTCGAGTCGGAATGCCCTCAAGTTGATAAGCTGGCGAAGGCCTTCTGCGACGTTTTCAAGTCGCGCCCAATCCTGTACCGCCTGGCCGTCCTTTGCTCTAACCATCAACTTAGGGTCGAGGTCGGGCAGACCAAGCTGAAGGTGAACATCTTCAGAACTCAATAATTTGAGTCCTTTTGCGAC
>JBFFMO010000992.1:0-2264 GCA_041554035.1 Allomicrovenator sp.
CCTGATCGACTTTGCGGTACCAACGGCTCAACATGACAGGAATCCCAAGGACTATCAGAAGTCCCACGGCCCCAACGACCAGCCACATAATGGTGATTTCATTCATTCTTTTTCTCCGCTATTTTTTTCGCCACTCAACGCCATATCGGGCGTCGAACTTGCGTCTTCTAGTCTTGTGTCAAAATCGAACTCGGTTTCCTGCCGCCCATCCAAATTTTCGTAGGGTTCGACATGATAAAGTCGAGTGTCAGAATCGTAGCCAATAATCAATGCGCGCTCGCCGCGTTTTATCCCGTTATTTGGGGAGTCGCAGCGCACCGATAAGTTTAGGCCGGCGCCCCCATCATCAAATAAAGCCTGACCGGACTTTGCGTCCACTCGGCCGGTCGTCACGACGCAAAGTGAACCGATGAGCGTCTCTTGGCCGTGTTTAGTCTGGGTATGGAAAATTCCGCGCATTGGCCGAACTGTGGGTCCGGTTAGGAAAAGGCTTGCCACACTCGCAGCAACAAAAAGCCCGACAGCAACCGGCATGCTCGTGCCCAGGTAGTAAACGCCGCTAAACGTCATGATCCACGCGTATAATGTGAACACGCTGACGATAATCGTGATGGGCACTCGTCCAAGGCTTAACCAAGAATAAACGCCCAAGAGTATTCCGTGCAGCCCAGGAGCGTCGCCCTGCTCTGCGGAACCCTCCGCCGCACCTTCGGCCACGTCCGCCGCACTTTCAGCCGCACCGCCCATTTCCATATCAACATCAAGGTCGACGTCGACATCAAGATCCACGTCGATATCGAGGTCAAAGAGATCGAGATCGAGCACGCCCACCATCACGGACAGCCAGTAAATGACCACCACGACAAGCAAAAGCGAAAAGATGACTGGAGGAAAAGTCAGCGCGATATTTAGGAAATTACCCATGAGGACTATGCACTTGGAAAATGATTCAGGGCATATTGGGCCATAGCCCATGACAAGTCGACACGAATCAGGCGATATGGCCGAAGCTTGAGACCTTCAAAGTGAAGTGGAGCTGCCGCAACCTGCAAGCTGGTGAGTCGCGGCAGCATTCAGCAGAATGACTTAACCGGCCGTCGCCTCATGAAGCGCAAACGCTCCACCCTGAGGATCGGCGAACTGCGCAATTCGGCCACCAGGAACGTCGTTCGGACCGTTGAGTAGGTTGCCTCCATTTTGCTTGATTCGCGCAGTGGCTGCGTCCATATCCAGAGTCTTCGTATAATAAACCCAAGCCGACACTGGCATTTGTATGGGTTTGGCAAGAATGCCGCCAACGGACTTTTTGCCTTCTCCAAACATTATGTAGGCGCCCGCTTTTCCCATTTCCATTTCGCCCGTCTTCGCCCAACCAAATAGCGCCTGATAAAAGGCAAGCGCACCGGCCGGGTCGGAAGTGGCGAGCTCGCTCCACACCATCGTCCCCTCTTGGGCTGCCGCGGGGGCATGATCTTGTTCTGGGTGGAACGCGGCGAACGTCGCCCCTTGTGGGTCTGTGATGATGGCCACACGGCCAACGCCAGGGATGTTGAACGGGGCCTTCGCCACGATGCCACCCAATTCACCAGCTTTCGCGGCCACACCGTCGACGTCGTCAGTGGAGATGTACGAAAGCCAATAGGGTGGTGCCCCCGCCGTCGCGGTCTTTTCGGGCGGGTTTACGATGCCGCCAAACGGTGTTTCTTTGACCGACAGCATGTTGTACGGCCCGTCCGCCATCTCGATCGTTTGTGCCTTCCAACCGACCGTCTCGCAGTAGAACGCGAGCGCTTTGTTGACGTCGTTTGCCATGTAATCGAACCAAATGAACTTACCGTTAGACATTGCCTTCTCCTTCGGGAGTAGCGGCTTTGAACCGCTCTCGTTGGGTTGAAGTTGGAGGCTAGCGGAGCCAAGTGTCAACGTTATGTCAGGTTTGATTTCCGACGATGTATTTCGCCCTAAAATGCCCCAATCACGGTTCATCGTTTGGTTCTTTTCGCCAACTGCTGGGGCTATTCGACAACCCGCAAGTGAAGTGTCGTTCAGCTGTTGTTCAGGCTACCCAGTACCAGATTCTTAACGCTAAAAAAGACGGTATGTACTGGTACGACAGCAATCGTCTCATCGTAATTGCTCCAGCAGGAACAGATGTTATCGATGTGGCTACCAGATTCTTCTTGACAGACAAAGGAGCATCGGCTTACGAAAGAGTATTGGACGAGTTGGAGAAAATCTAATTCTCTCATTTACATATACTTACA
>JBFFMO010000993.1:0-2261 GCA_041554035.1 Allomicrovenator sp.
AGGCTCTCGGTGCCATTCACTTCGCAGAGGCCGCCGTCATGTCGGGCGATAAGGGCATCAAAAAAGAGATGATGTACTTGGAGCTGCAGCTTCACGGTGAAAATCGTAAAGAGCAGGTCGAGAAGCTCGGCATCGCATCGGGTGACCCGATTCTGCTCGATCGTTTGATCAAGCCAGGATTCTCACCAGACACATTCTACGGGGCGTATCTGGACAACGGTCTGGGTTGTTTCGTGGCGGCAGAACTGGCCCGATTGGTGTCGGAAGCCGGTGGCTTCAAGAACGTTCGATTGATGTTTGCGATGGCTTCTCACGAAGAAATCGGTCGTTTTGGTTCCCGCGTTCTGGTTCAGGAATTGCGTCCAGACGTCGTGGTCGCAGTGGACGTCGCGCACGACCTCAAGGCTGCGCCGGGCGTGGGCGAGAAACGCTTCACTCCGATCGAAATGGCGAAGGGCTACACGATGTCTGTCGGTGCGGTTACGAGCGAATACTTGAACGGCTTGCTCGAGAAGACCTCGAAAAAAGCAGGCATTCCGTTCCAGAAGATCACCAAGGGACGCGACACGGGCACTGACGGAATGGCCGCAGTCTTCGCTTCGGTCGATGCTGCAGCCACCTCGATCGGCTTCCCGATTAGGAATATGCACACCATTTCGGAGTCAGGTCATACTGGCGACGTCTTGGCGTCACTTCACGCGCTCTTTGAGCTCGCAAAATATATCGACAAACAGAAACTGGGTCGTGATGATTTCAAGAATGGCCACCCAAGGCTGGACGACGCGCAGGCGACGACTCACTCGTAAGAGAATCTGAAGTCGGCGTCGAATTTCATCAGGTTTTCTTTGCCCGTGGGGGGGAGTCGCCAATGGCGAGCGGTTTCGACAGCACAATCTTCCAAAACCGGACTTTCAAGCTCGGAAGCGATCACCTCGACAAGGGCGATCGTTCCGTCCGTCTTGACGCCAAAGCGCATGTCGAGTCGCCCGGCGACGTCTTCCTCGTCGAGGGCGGCTTGGTAACATGGCATGAGGTCGGCGTAATGGTTTTGGACAAAAGTGTGGACCATCGCGTCGTCGTCGATTCGCTTTTCGTGCAAGGGGGGCGCGGCCATTTCAAACGTCGAGACGTCGGGATCCAGCCCCTCTTCCATCCACCGGCTCTGCGGTTTGTATTGGGTGGCATCGACGATAGACGCGCTGCTTTTGGAGTGTTGACCTGTGACCAACCAAGCAATGATCATGGCGCCACTGATGAGCGCCACGAAAAGGCCGGCTGATATAATGATGAGTTTACGATCCACAGACACCTCGGGAAAAAGTGTAACGGACCCGGGCGGACTTTCAAGCGAATGGAGGAGACATGGCTGACGATAACAAGGTCATTCGGGTTGATTTTGGTGCCCGCAAGGTGGTGGGCAAGGAGCCGGAACCTGAGCCAAAGCTCGATTTGCCAGAGGATCCCAACGATGCAAAAAAGGCCATCACGCTCAACTCAATGCTGCTCAAGGGCGCTGTGATGGTTACGTTGGACGCTCGCGCCGACGGAGTCGTGGTTCCGCTCGCACACGCAGGAAGTGTGGGGTTGAACCTGAACTTCGACTACGAGTACGGGATTCCCGATTTTGAGGTCGATGCTCGCGGAGTTCGGGCCTCACTGTCCTTTGGAGGTCGAGACCATTGGTGCGATATCCCATGGTCGGCAATTTATGGGATGCGAAGCCATGACGACGACGAACTCATGATTTTCCCGAAGAGCTTTCCGAAGGAACTCAGGAAAATGCACCCTGAGTTGGACATGCTCGACGAAGAAGATTAGCGGCAGGCGTCTTGTTCTTCGGTCGACGGAGGGCCAAATCCAGCGGCATCAAAGGTGCCGGTTTCTTCTGCGCCACTTGCCGGATTCACCCAGAGATACGAACCCGAGACGCATGCGCCCACAACATGCGTATCGATCCTGATGGCAAAGCTCAGGACTTCTTCGCAAGCCCCTGCGATGCGGCAAAGATATAAGTACGCATTGTCTTGGGTCAGCGTTTGTCCTGTGAGGTCTTCATCCCAGGCATGCAGGTTTAACTCGGCGTAACGCTTCGGTGAGGCCGCGCAATCGGTGCAAATCAAGGGGCTCGAACAACCCGCGCATTCAAAGAATGTGACAAGGGATATGAGAGACGTTTCTTGCGCACAGCGGTGGTCAAGATTTGCCGACACGAACTCTCCCGTATTCGTTCCACCGCAAGCTTCCCGGACCGGTTCAACGAT
>JBFFMO010000994.1:0-2261 GCA_041554035.1 Allomicrovenator sp.
CGGCCGCACGCATCTTCGCGTCGACGAGTTGAATCTCGGGTCGCGTGGTCTCGACTCGTGCGGCGGCCATGAGTGGCGCGAGCGTAAGCCCACATGTGGGGCAAAATGCCGCGTCGTTTTCGACGCCTGCATTGCAGTTTGGGCAGTTATTCGACATGAGAATCGTCATACAATGGAGTCGGAATCCATGCCACGATGATTCGTTGGAAGTACGTCCACACTTGACCGAGCGCCAAGGATGTACGAAAAGAAAGGGCTTTCCCAAACGCATCGAACCTAGGCTCCCCCGGGAGGATCAATGTTCAAGCAGAAGTTGGCGCGGGTCGTCAACAATATCGAAGGCGCTGTGGGGTGCATGTTGATTGGATTCGACGGCATCTCCATTGATAGCGTCTTTAAAGACCAAGAATTGCCTCAGATGAGCGCAATTGCGATTGAATTGAGCAATTTGCTCGATAAATTTAGGCGTCTGCAAGTCTACGACGTAGGCGAGGTTAACGAGGTGAGCATCACCACCGGGAACATCACTACGCTTGCACGAGTCGTTGCGGACGAGTACTTGCTCATCCTCGCTTTGCACAAGGATGCAGACGTAGGCCGTGGGCAGACCATGTTGAGATTGATCGCTCCGTTCGTTGAACGTGAGATGCAGTAGTCGCGAGAATGCGACAGGAGCTCAGTGATGTACAACACCTCAGATTTTAAAAAGAACCTTAAGATCGAAATCGACAAAGAACCGTACGTGATCGTCGAGTGTCAGCACGTCAAGCCCGGAAAAGGCGTGGCGTTTGTGAAGACCAAGATGAAGAGTCTCGTGACGGGCCGCGTACTGGAGCAGAACTTCCGGTCGGGCGACAAGGTCGAGACCCCCAACCTTGAGGCGCGTACCATGCAGTACCTCTACAAGGATGGGGACATGTTCGTGTTCATGGACACGACATCGTACGAACAAATCCGATTGATGGCAGATGCCGTGGATTCGGTCAGCGATTGGCTTAAAGATAATCTTGAAGTGGAAATTCTTTTTCACAACAACAAGCCCATCAATGTCGAGCCGCCCACTTTTGTTGAACTCGTGGTTACGCAGACTGACCCTGGCTACAAAGGGGATACGGCTCAAGGTGGGACAAAGCCCGCCACGCTAGAAACCGGCGCCGTGATCACCGTTCCGCTCTACCTTAAAGAAGGTGAGCTGATTCGTGTGGATACCCGCAACGGTTCATTCGTCGAACGCGTAAACAAGTAATCTGGTGAGCCGAGGCCTCGTTTGTCGAACAAACGCGAAAAGCTGCTCGATTCAGCGCAAAAGCACATTCGAAAAGGAAGCTGGGACAAGGCCGTCAAGGACTACCAGCTGATCTTGGAAGAGGATGCCGGGGACGTGCGCACACGATTGAAGGTCGCCGACCTCCTCGTGAAAGTCGACAAGTTCGAAGAGGCGCTGACCGAGTATCAGCACGTCGCCTATCATTACGCCAAAGACGACATCTACGACAAAGCCGTGGCCGTCTATAAGCAGGCCTTGCGGATTGCGCCTAACGATCCTCGACTTCATCGAGATCTTGGCGAGTCGTATTGGCGTCACGGCCGACTCAAAGACTCGTTGCGCGCCTTTCATATGGCGCAGAAGCTTTTTCGAGAACTCGGGGATGCCGTTTCACAGCGCGACGTTCTAGAGCGGATGGTTTCGATCGACGCCGAAGATGTGAGCCTGCAAATTCAGCTCGCCGAACGTTATGAAAAAGACGGCATGCGAGTCGAGGCCCTCCGGATTTTCCGGGCATGTGCCGAGAACTTGCGTGAAGAAGGGCGTCTTGATGAGTTTGTTCAGGTCGCCGAGCGAGCCGTATTCTTGGAGCCCACGGATGTGGCGCTACGCAAAGAGATCATCCGACTCTATCTCGACCGTGAAGACAACAAACACGCTCTGAAACACCTCCAGTTTTTGTTCAAAGACACGCCGTCTGACGGCGAAGTCCTCAATTATCTGGGGCTTTGTTTTGATCGCCTCGGTGAGAAACAAAAAGCGTCGTTGGTTTATCTCGAACTTGCCAAGGCACAACGCCGTGGCGGCGATGACACGGGTGCCCTTGAGACCTATCGCAAGATTCTGGCGATTGACCCCAATCATGCGGAGGCGCGCTCGGTCGTTGGCCAGCGTGCTCGTCAAGATTCAAGCCCTGGAGTTTCAGACACCGGGAATCTGTCGAAGCCAGCGCAGTCCACTGACGTCCTCATGGGCGTTGAGTTCTTGGACGACG
>JBFFMO010000995.1:0-2261 GCA_041554035.1 Allomicrovenator sp.
AGCGGAAAAGTGTCTGTCGTTTCGTTGCAGGCGCCGTAGGTCTGACACGGAGACGGATTCGCAGGGGCGACCGGCACATTCTGAGTGACGCAGCCCTGCGCATTCGCGGCCATGCCCGGCGCGCAGATCTCGGTGCCGTCGCAATAGAGCCCATTATCGCAAATGGCGTTCGAGGCCGTATGGCTCTCGAAACCGTCGGCACAGGCGTCGATGGTGCAGGCCACACCATCACTTGGGATATTCGTATTGTCGTTGGTGAACACACACCCGGTTGCCGGGGCACAAGTGTCGTCGGTACAGGCATTATTATCGTTGCAGACCAGCGGCGCGCCGCCACCGCACGTGCCGGTCTGGCATGATTCACCCGCCAAACAAGCGCTGGTCGAACACGAGGTGCCGTTGGTGGCGTTCGTGTACTGGCACACGCCATTGACCCGAGTGTCGACTGTGCATGGGTTGCTATCGTCGCAATCAGGCACATAACATTCGGCCGCGTTATTCGTGACGCGGCAGGCCTTGTTCATCGCCGCACAAAGATTGGGTGTACAAGGATCGGTGGTGCAACCGCCCATGCCGTCGGCATGAAATCCAGCGGCACATTCACACACAAAAGCTCCCGCACCGTTATCAACACACGAGGTTTTATTGGGCGTGATTGTACACGGGTTGGGCAAACAAACGTCCATCGTGCAGCCGCCGGCACCATCAGAATGGTAACCCGCCGCGATGTCACAAATTGAACAGGTGTCTCCATCAAATCCGGCGGCACAGGCGCAAATAATCACACCGGTCGTATCCGAACACGTGCCGTTGCCTGAACACGAGTTCGCGCCACAGGTCTGGTCGATCACGCATAGACCTGCTTCGTCGTGATAGCCCGGGTCACACATACAAATGGGCATATCGTTATCGGTCGAACATTGGGTCTGATTTGGGGTCAAAGTCTCGCTAAGATTTTTGGGTCCCCTTAATCCCCGGCCCGAAGATGAGCATCAAGAAGCTTCCCCGTATTCTCGAAGAAGAGCAGCACACCGCGCTGCTCCGTCAATTCAATCCACGCTGGGTCTCCGGACTTCGTAACTTGTGCATGGCTCGGCTCATGCTCGATGCAGGGCTTCATGTCTCCGAGGTCACCGACCTGCAGCCCGGCCACCTCAACATGACCACGTGCAAGCTGTCCGTCATCGAAGGCAAGGGTGGTAAGGACAGAGTGTTATGGGTGTCGGCCGAGCTGCGCGACCTCGTTGGAAGGTGGCTGGCGGTTCGGCCGGAAAGCACCTGGCTCTTCCCGACGCGGACCGGAAGCAAGATGCACCGTCAGTCGATTCACCGCACGATTCAGAGCTACGCGGAGAAGGCGGGCGTCCCTCACGCGGACGAAATCGGGCCGCACACCCTCCGACATACCTTCGCCACTCGCCTCTACCGCGAGACCAAAAATATCCGGCTGGTACAGAAGGCGCTCGGGCATTCTGACCTTTCAACGACGATGATTTACACCCATATCGTTGACGAAGAACTTGAATCCGCACTCCGGACACTGGGTGCAAAGTGAGGTTTTGGGCAAAAAAAAAATGCCCACTGTGCAGAGCACGGCGGACACTTTTGAACTCAGCTTTTTGCCATTGGCATTCTATTCCGGTTCAGTAGGGCATGGCCTGTAATAAACGCGCTCACCTCGAAAAGTAACATAGCCAAATTCATCTTCTACCGGCAGCCCTTCGGCCATTTCAACCCAATAGCGATTTTCGCCGCTGACCATCGGAACTGCAAAGTGACCTGCGCTAGTTGCAGGCTCCTGACTCAAAAGCCACGCGCGTGCCTGGCGAAACGCGTCCGCATCGTCTCCCTCGAGCACAACGAAATCGTCGCTGCAGCCGCCGCTTACCGAGACCCAGCCCAATTCTTCGACCGACTTATCTAAAGGCCATGCCTGAAAAAGGCGCTCCGGCGAAATTACCTGCTCTTGTGGCCATACGCTGATCCACAGTCGATCCCCCACATATCCTTGTGTGTTGACCATTATTGCAGGATCTTCCCAAAACGAATCTTTCAACACTGCGATAGCCAAGAGTTCGTAGTCTTCAAAATGCTCGAACTTAAACGATGGTCTCACCTCTCCATTCCCGCCAAACACCCCATCATAAAAGCTACCAATCGCGTAAGTTCGATCTCGGAATGTTAAGAAAGTGTAGCTTGGTCTTTCTGAGCCCACGAAGAACGTTGTGTAGGTCTCATCAAACAAAGACAGTTCGAGAACC
>JBFFMO010000996.1:0-2261 GCA_041554035.1 Allomicrovenator sp.
CTCTGAATATCGGAGGTCTCGAGCATGATGCCGTCATGGTGCACATCTACAATTTCGAGCGCGGCGATTGTCCTGACGGCAAAACTGTGATCTCCGCAACCGTTCGAGGAAACTACGACTACTGGGCTGAACTCAACGAAAACCTGCGCTACATGGCCGAGTATCATGACCGATTGGGTCGAGCGCTTGAGGAAGTCGAGGTTTTTGCGCCCAGCGCCGAGAAGATGACCCCCGACGATCATGATTCTCAGGAAGAAGAGCATTCGCCAGACCCGCCCGCCCCGGACTCACCTCTGGGTTGTGCGTTGGCCACCCATGCTCGCTACGAGCCGCACTTGAAGAAGCAGATGGAGCAGCTCTCAGAGCGCTTTGATCTTTGGGCGCGCGTGTCTCAAGACATGTTCACGCTGAGCTTTCAGGAGCCATGGCGTCTGTTTATGGATGCGGTGTCGGTCGCGGGTTCGTGGGAGCTTCCGGCGTGGAAATTCCGGCCTTCGGCGGTTTTTGACCGTGCGTTGCGGGCAGAACAAATGCTGCGCGACAGACTTCGGCGCGAAGCGACCGTGGTGGGTGGCCACCGTGGTTGGATCGTCACTGAATATCAGTTGGTGCTCTTTGAGAGTTGGTTTAGCGAATACCAGCAGGCTGTATTGCGATCAGCCACGTCGATGGTGCTTGAGCCCTGCCAGCGCCAGATCGAGCAGCTCACCCGACGCCTGACCACTCAACTGGAGTCGGTCACGCAAGAAGGCCAGGAGCTGGTGCCGATTGGTTGGGAAGAATGGCTCAACGACTCGCTTCGGCCCTCGGTACGCGTGGCCGAGCGTTCATTCGAACATGTGCTTTCGTCGTTTTCGAAGGGTCTTGTGGCCAAACGCCACTTGAGCCGACTCGATGTCGAGGTCGATCGCCTTGCCGAGACCGTGGTTTTGACCGACATCAACAGCGGTCAAATGTTCACGATCCGCGTGCCGCTTAGAACCTGGATGGAATCGGAGCTTGAGCGCGAGGTTGCTCTGCGATTTGTGGAGTTCAACGAGCGCGCTCAGGCCTTGATGAGAAACGGAATCGAAGGGCTTTCCGAGTTGCAGCAGGTCGTTGAGTTCAACGTGATGACGGCTCATCGTGACCATGTGGCAAAACAACAATATGACCTGGCGAATCAACTCGCCATCGGTGGAATCAAGCGGGCGCTTCGGTTGGCGCGTGAGCTTAGTGACGAACATGTTGCCGCCGTCGACGAATTGAAGCGGTGGTTCCAGCAAGAAACCACGTTGATTCTTGAGCGCGCCACACGCGTATTTTACGAGCAGAATTTGCAGGAGATTCAGCGTCGGTTGAATCGCGACGATTCGGTTCTGGCGACGGTACGGGGTTCGTGGCTCAAGCCTTGGTGGGCTCTCAACATGGCGCGAGTCAATATTTCGGAACGCGTCTCGCCCGTCATGGATGAGCTTCGAATGGATATCCGTTCGATGTTGACCGAGGAGGAGGAGGAATTCACCAACGCGGATCTGCGGCAACGATTGCTTTCGTTCGAGCGAATCAACCACATTCATGTGCCCACCATCTATCGACGGCTCTTCACCCCAGGTCCGTTGGACATCACGGATTTCTACGTTCCTCGACCCGAGGCCGAGACCGAGTGCGTGAACGCCGCGTTGGAGTGGATTTCTGGAACCCCGGTTTCGGTGCTCGTGGCGGGTGACCGCGGCATGGGCAAACGTTCGACCATCCATCATCTGATGAACGGACAACTCAAGAGCCATATCGAAAGGGCCAACGTCGACCTTGTGTCAGTGGTGTTTCGTGATGATCACGTTTCCGAGGCTGATCTGGCGAGTGAGCTCGCAGAAGTCTTGAAGTGTGAGTCCGTCACGACGTTTCAGGGGATTTCTCGATACCTGAAGACTCGAGAGCGCCGTGTGGTCATCGTGATCGAAAACGGCGAGAAAATGTTCGAGCGGACCGAAGCCGGCATCGACCTGTGCATGGCCGTGCTCCAACTCATGAGCGACACGGTAGATAACGCCCTGTGGTACGTCCTGATGGGCACTCCGGCCGCCACGTGGCTTGAGACTGCCATTGGGTTCATGGATTATTTCACCCATACCATTGAATTCTCTCCGCTGACCGTGGAGGAGCTTCGCCTGATGATCATGCGTCGCCATCGAGTCAGCGGTTTTGAGGCCACATTTGATCGCCGAAGTCTCAGACCACTGGAGTGGGCTCGAAATCCGATTGCGATGTCCGATGCGGTC
>JBFFMO010000997.1:0-2260 GCA_041554035.1 Allomicrovenator sp.
ACGGCGTAGGTTGCCAAACGCGTGTTGGCGAGGTCGTGGAGTGACCAAATCGCCTCTCCGCTTCGTTCATCGATCGCGTAGAGACCGTCGACGGCAGGAACGATAAGCCGTTCCTCCGTTTGAGAAATCGCCGAAAAGTGAATCCCTGGTTTGGACCATACCCAACGCTGCGACGGGTACACCGCGCGCACATCGCGTAATGGCCAGTGGAAGGTTGGCGGCTCTTCCTCCAAGATTTCGGGCCGCACACTCGCGTGCGATGACAAAAACGCCTCAGGGCGTTCGAAATACTGATTCTCTTTCCGAGAATCGGCCAACCATGTCTGAAGTTCCCGCGCCTCTGCATCGATGTCGGCGAATCGAATATTCTGCCGGATCTCGGGATTTTGCCGCTGCAGGTCGTCGAGCACCAATCGCGCGAGGGAGAGAATGACATCGACCAGCGAGTGAATATGGGTCCGGAAATGAAGGGTCGCTTCGCTACCAAGTTCAACCTCGGCCATGTCGTCGGCGGCCTCGATCTCAAAAAGCAATCCCGGCAATCTGCCGTGACACGAGAACGTCTTGCGGCCGGCTTCTTCGTGATTCAGGACCTCACGAATTCGCCGCAAAAGCGTCACCAAAGTCAGTACGGGGAAACGGCCCCCCACATTGACGCTTCCGCCTTGATTCTCCACCGAAATGTGGCCCGGAAGCAGGAGTGAATGCCAATCGAACGAGGGCTCACCTCGGAAACTGTTAAATCCCGAAGTCAGGTTCAATTGGTAGTGCAAGGTCAGCTCAGTCTCACCGTCTTGCAGCGACGATGCGCCGGCAACTTCCAGTTCTGTGGTCTCGGCCTGACGTCCAAAAACGATATTTCGTCGGCGCGCCAATGAAGCCAATGAAGCACTAAACGTCCGGACGAACGGGTCAGACGCGTAGTTGTCGTCAAGTCCCAAGAGATCCGCCAGGAGTCTCTCACCGGCCTTGCTTACCGCATGGGCGAAGTCGGCAGCCGCCACAGCGACGTCGAAAGCCAGAACATCGCGTTCGCGATCGATGGACATCAAAGTCAGTTTGAGTCGTGGGCCGTCGGCCACCAGCGTCAGCTCGTAGGGCGACGACGGGAACTCAACGATCTCTTTGGCGGAATCACCGTTTGCGAGCTGTTCGAGCGCAACGACCAAGTCGGCCAGAAGCGTAAAGATATGCTCTTCCTCGACGTCAGCCGTCCAATTTTCCCCAAAAATCACGAGATCAAAAACGTCCCGGTACTCGGACAGACGGGGAGTCGCCTCAAAGGGTCGGCGAGAGCGTAGGCTGCCCAGATGGAGGACGTCATCCTTCCATCGCTCGCCAAGAACGATCTCGACCGCGCCCACTAACGTCCCTTCCGAACCGCGTCACGGCCGGCGGAAGTCAGCTCCCTCCACAACACACGGTCGAAGGTCAGGAATTCAGCGAAATCCTCTTGGTCCTTACGATTCATGTAGATGCGCGAGATGTTTTCGATATCCAGTACCTTGCGGAGCCCCTCCGGAATCCCGTCCTCGCCGTTGATCAGATAGACCTTGTTGTAGACCTCATCGCACATCACGAGATGAAGATGCCGAGGTTCGGAGCGTTGATGTTCCCGCAATTGCTCCGGCGTGATGACCGGAAGATCTTCAGTGGGTCGCTCGGGCTCGATGGCATCGACGTCCGAACGAGCGTCAAGCGACTCACGAAAACGGTCCATCAACACTTCACGAATCGCCCGATAGGCGTCTTCGATGTACTCGGGCTCACCCTTGAGTTCGAGATCGAGCGCATGCGCCTTGATCCTCAGCACGTTTTTCTCTGACACAGCCGACCTCCAATGACCTCAAGTATGGGCCAATGGATACCGACGTGCAACGCCTGACCCACGTCGAGTGATGCCAACAACCGAAAAAACTTCGCAACAAAACCGCGTTGTGACCGATACCAGACCAGACAGGAGGAAATATGACCAAGATTGATGGCATGAGAAGCAACCCCTATCAGGACGCCTCGAAACCCAAAGAAGGCGGGTTTGGCAAAACGATGGCAAAAATCGCGGATGGCGCACTGGCAGGTGTTTCGAGCGCGAGTTCGATCGTGCCTGGCGGGGGCATCGTCGGAGCTGCGGCCGAGGGGCTGCGAGCCCTTATTGGCGACGGCGGAAGCAACGGCCAACAGGACCAGATGGACAAAATGTGGGCGATGCAAAAGGAATCACAGGCCTTCAACCTTCAATACCTTGAACTTCAAACGACGA
>JBFFMO010000998.1:0-2260 GCA_041554035.1 Allomicrovenator sp.
CGGGTCAATTGGCGAGTTCACATATCGGGGTGACAGCAGCCAACCAATCGTCAGGAAATGTACGTCCGGTCGGATTTTCCATTGCCCTTGATTCGGAGGGCGCCGGATTTATCGAGTGGCGCGAAGGGGACACGATCCAACGCGCCACCGTTTCGATGACTCAAAGCGGAGGCACCTATTCTGAGGTTCTTGGTCCCTGGAACGATTTCACGGGCCGACCTGTCTTCGACACGCAGCTCGTGCGGTCTCCTCCCACCATGGCTCAGACCCAGACTTTATTCTTTTCCGGGGCACTCACTGAGTGTGCCAACGGCGAGTACGTTCATGGGGCGTTTGCGTCTTTGTTGATGTCTACCGCGTTCCTCGCGAACGAAGTTCCGAATCCTCCAGATTGCGTTGTAGGAACAGATCAAGAGTTCGGATTGGGTTTGGTCGGCGGTTTTAATGCATTTGACCCAACCTATGAATTTGGCTCGTTGTATCTGACGTCTTTCAACACTGACGAGTTGAGGTCATGGAATCCAAGCTCTCCAATCCAGCAGAACCAAATCGTGGTGCCCGACGCCTCCGTGGTCCCCGATTTCGACGAGCCATTTATTGAGTCCACGACGGGTGCGTTGATCGGATTTGGCGCGAACGGCGATGCGACGTTTTCGTTTTGGGACGGTGAGTCGGGCGGGCCTGTTTTTGACTCGGGCTTCAGCGGCGCGCGTGGCCAAATCGCACTTTTACATTTGGTTTCGAACCATTATGTGTTGGCCGTGGCGGGTGGAAACGAGGTTATCCTGCGGCGCTTTGAGTATCAGACTGATGGGGGCCGAACTCCTGCAATCGTGTGGCTGGATGCCGAACCCACCGTCATACGCGCCGCCAGCCGCATTCACTTCATGGAGATGGCGGCGATGCCGGGCGGTCTTACCGTCTTCTACGACGAAGCGGGGCAATGGACATTTCAACCTGTGCTTGTCGTCGAAGACCAACCCGTCGAACGTCTTGTGATCGCCGAAGGAAGTGTCGTGAATAATTACGGCGCTGCCATCACGTATACGGATATGGATTTCACGATCACCGCGAGTCAGTGTGACTTGGTGTTCTCGATGGTGGCTGGCTACACCTTAGACGACGTCGAATACCACACCAATTTTGAAGGTGGGGCGATCACAGGCTTCTACAGCCAAAACCCACGCTAGGCCGGGTCGACCGCGATCTGTATGCAGTCATGGGCAGCCGAGATCAGCGTTTCTTCGAGCATGGGTCGAGCCAGCTTCCACGTTTTCACGCCCATGATTTCGCAGATATCGCTGCGTTCCAACGTCACGAGTCGAGAAAACCCAAACAAGAAAAGCTGCACGCGGGTGCGCAGTTCGTGTGGCGGAAGCGGTGATGGAAAAAGCGCGACGACATAATCCAAGAATTCGTTGCGCGACTGATTATATTGGTCACGCGGAGCCGTCGGATCGCTGACAACACGGACGAGCAATCGCAGGGGTCGTGGGTCTTTTGTCCCAAAACCTACGAACGTCTTGACCGCCGACTTCAGAATTTGGCTGTGGTTGTCTGCTTCGGATAGCTCGCTCAGCAACTTATCTCGCAGCCCGTCCATATTTGCGTAGGTGGACTTCAACACGTCGCGAAATAGATTTTCTTTGGTTTCGAAATGCCGATGTAAAGTCGGC
The DNA here is from genome assembly GCA_041554035.1 of Allomicrovenator sp. Classification (GTDB taxonomy): domain Bacteria; phylum Myxococcota_A; class Bradymonadia; order Bradymonadales; family Bradymonadaceae; genus JBFFMO01. Next base: position 1,677 of record JBFFMO010000998.1, read on the forward strand.
AGGGCGACTCCGGCCTCTGCGACGATTTTACGAGTCGTGACGTTTCCGTAATCATTCTGCGAAAACAGCGTCAGGGCGGCATCAATCAATAATTCGTGTGTTTTCATGGCCATTCAATTTCAACTGAATACAGAAATTAGGTTTTTCACGAGTGGAGAACATCTAACAGTTTTTGAACGTTCTTGTCGATCTCACCGCCAAAAACTCCGCTCATCACGGCGATGCCATAGGCTCCAGCATTCAGGCACTCTGTGGCGCGCAATGGGTTGATGCCACCAAGAGCGTAGATCGGAATGGCAGAGGCCTCTGCTGTGACCCGCAACACGTCCAGACCAAGCGCGGGTCCGTATCCGGGTTTCGAAGCAGACTCAAAAATGGGGCTCAGCGTGACGTAATCCGCACCATCTTCTTCCGCCAACATCACATCAGAGGTCGAATGGCATGAGACCCCAACAAGCCGGTCGGTCACGGTCCTTCGTGCCGCGTCGACCGGCAGTCCGTGAGCGGGCAAATGCACTCCGTCGGCGGCCACCGCGCGGGCGACATCGCACCGGTCGTTCACGATCATCAAGGCCCCAAAGGCC
>JBFFMO010000999.1:0-2259 GCA_041554035.1 Allomicrovenator sp.
ACGCTGCGGCCATCATCAAGTTGCAGCACCTTGTGACTCAGGTGCCGGTCAGCCGCGAAGTGATTCAGACGGCGGTAAATCTTGTGCGCAAGACTCGGCCTGAAGACGAGACGGCTCCAGATTTTGTGAAAGAATTTGTGGGTTTTGGTGCCGGACCTCGTGCCAGCCAATACTTGATTCTGGCAGGCAAGGCCCGCGCTCTGCTCAACGGCCGGCTGACGGTATCTACCGAAGACATCCACGCGCTTGCCCACCCCATCCTGCGCCACCGAATTTTGACAAATTTCCAAGCCGAAGCCCAGAACATCACCAGCGACGAGCTTGTCGACCGATTGTTGCGTTAAAATGACCGAGTTGCGCGCCAAATACCTGGACCCGGCGGTGCTTTCGGCGCTTGGCAGCATGAAGGTCAAAGTGCATGCGCTTGCCGATGGCATCATCGCGGGCATGCATCGCTCCCCACATCGGGGAGGTTCCGTCGAGTTCGCCGAGTACATCGAATACAGCCCGGGTCACGAGATCCGGCACATCGACTGGAAAGTCTATGGCAAGTCCGACAAGTACTACGTAAAGCAATTTCAGGATGAGACCAACGCTCAGTATTTCTTTGTGTTGGACGGTTCGGGCTCGATGGATTTTCGGGGTGAAGACGCTCCATTCACCAAATTGGATCATGCCCGATATGTCGCGGCGACCCTGGGTCACCTGATCATGAAGCAGGGCGATGCCATCGGCGCGATCGACGCCGGGCCCACCACGCCTCGTTACCTGCCTGCCGCCTCAAAATCATCGCATCTGGACGACTTTTTTACCGTGATTGAGCGACTGAATGGGCACGGCGATGCACATTTGCTCAAAGCCCTGCAAACCATTGCCGAGCGCGCGCGCTCGCGAGCCCGCATCATCATTTTGAGCGATATGCTGGATGCCGACAACGCGGTCCTGACTTACTTGAAGGTCTTGCGTCGTCGTCGTTATGACGTCGTGCTTTTTCATCCGGTCGACCCGGCCGAGCTTTCGTTGCCTTACGAAGGGCTCACGCAATTCGTGGGTCTTGAAGGCGAGGGCGACTTGCTCGCAGATCCCGATGACTTGCGTGAATCCTATCAGGCGGCGCTTCAAGCGCATTTTGCCAGCGTGCAACGCACCTGCGAAGAATCCGATATTCAGTATTTTCGCTACGTGACCAGCGAGCCCATTGAATCGGTGCTGATGCGCTTTTTGCGGGGGCCTCGATGAGTTTCCTCGAACCCGCGTTTTTGATCGGCATGTTGGCCGCCCTGGGGCCTTTGATCGTTCACCTGATCAACCGCAAAAAGGCCGTTCGTCAGGATTTCCCGGCGCTCAAGTTTTTGTTGCAGTCGAATAAGCGCGTGGCGCGCGGCGCCAAAATCCGCCAGCTTTTATTGTTGGCGTTGCGCATGTTGGTGGTCGGTTTATTGGCGTTTGCGCTTTCAAAACCCTTCATGTCCAGCGAGTCAGGGTTTTCTGCCGAGGAACGTCTGCCCACGGCCACCGTGCTGGTGGTCGACACCAGTTTTTCGATGGGTAATGCCGATTGGTGGAAGGCTGCCATGAAAGCCGCTGAAGCCGAGGTCGACCACCTACGCCCCTGGGACGAAGTCGCGATTGTGTTGGCCGACGAGGCGCTGATTGCGCCCGTGAATCGCCTTACAACTGACCACGCCAAAGTGGCCGACGTGCTCGACGACCTGCAACCTGGTTTTGGGCTTTCTGAATTGCCGCGAGCCTTGAGAATGGCCGAGGACATCCTTTCGCCGTCTCAGCTGCCCAATAAACGCATCGTGCTGATTTCAGATTTTTCGCGCGGTGGATTTCCAAAATCCGCGGCGGGTGCCACGGCCCTGAAAGTGCCGCTCACGCAGATCAACGTCGGCGACGAGACTCGCGATTCGTTGGCGATTTCTAATATCGCTTACGAACAAGAGGGGACTCGTCGTGAGCCCGTTTTTCGCGTCGATGCCACGATCGTCAACTACGGTGCGGTGGACAAGAAGGGGGTCGAAGTTCGATTGCTCGTAGACGGTAGCGTCGTGGCGGCCTCGAAGCTTGACGTTCCGGCGGGCAAATCGGCATCCCAGACATTTAGACACCGCGTCGAGGGCGTGCAGGCTCGAGCGGGCTCGGTCGAGTTGGTCGGCGCCGATTCCTTGGCCGCCGATGATATCCGATGGTTCACCTTCAAAGGTGGGGATCGTATCCGCGCGTTGCTTGTGAACGGCGAGCCCTCGTCGGTGG
>JBFFMO010001000.1:0-2256 GCA_041554035.1 Allomicrovenator sp.
CAACAGAATCGAACCTGGTCAGGTCGGCGAAGTACAGATTGTGTTTTCGCCCACCGTCGCCGGTCAATTTGCGGCGCAGGTACCGATTCAGACCTCGGCTGGCGCCTTGGTGGTGTCCGCGACCGGCTTTGGCGTGAACCCAGACAACCTCTGCCCTACGGCGAGGATTGCGGCCGGTATTGCGCCGGCACTCAGCGCTGTGTCGCCCCTTAACGTCCCAACGGGCAGCTTGGTGACCTTCTCAGGACTCTCCAGCACCGCCCAGCAGGGGACAATCGCCACCTACTCATGGGCCTTGGTGAACAAGCCTGCGGGGAGCGCCGCGATGTTTTCCGGCCCCAACACACAGTCACAGGTCGAATTGTTGACCCAGGCCGCGGGTCTCTACGTGGTTGAATTGACCGTGAACGACTCGTTCGGGTTGGTGTCTTGCATGCCAGCCCGACTGAACGTGCAGGTGAGTGCCCCCACGGCAACGAGATTTCGCGTGACTCTTACGTGGGATACGCCAGCCGATGCGAACCAGACAGACACCGTGGGCACCGACGTGGATATTCACTACCTTCATCCGAGCGGGACCTGGGATAAGGCTCCCTATGATATTTTCTGGCGAAATCCGACCGCGACGTGGGCCGCGAATTCGTTGCCGATGTTGACCATCGACGATACCGATGGGGCGGGCCCCGAGGTCGTCGAGCACGATGCGCCCAATGATCCACTGACCTACGCTGTTGGCGTGTATTATTACGCCGCCCAAGGGTTCGGCACGAGCTTTGCCATCGTTTCGGTCTACGTGGATGGCGTGCTTGAGTATCAAACCTCGCCCCAGGCCCTTACCTCCGAAACGATGTTCTGGCGTCCTGTGACCATCAACGGGGCGACCAGCGTCGTGACGGCCACCGGCTTGGCACCTTCAGTGGGCTTCCCCTAACCGGCTCGCTTGCCTTCCTTGCCGGCGATCCCACGTTCTTGTGGAACACTCGGCTGTGAAACGTCGAAAGTTTGCAACCTACCCTGTATTTGCTGTAGGTTGCCGGTCTTCTTTTTATGAACCGAACCCGAGGTGGTTTTGACGCTGACACGTCTCGTCAAACGGCAGGCTAGAAATCTCGCAGTATTATTGGCGGTTTCCCTGTTCAGCTTTGCTTTCTGTCATCATTCCGGTGTCGCGGCGCTTGAAGTGCCCGTTACGGCCACGGCATTAGATGTCATGCATCCTTATTACGAGGTCGGGCGACAGGTTCGCCGTGCCGAAGTGGACGCGCTCACTGGCCTTGCTCCCTTGGTCTCTGGTGATGCGTCAAAATGGACGCTCGATCAGATGATTCAGGGACTCAATAAGGTCTCGGACCATCTTGAAGAAAAAGAGCGAGTCCGATTCCCACATCAAGCATTGATCAGGATTTCGAGCCGTTTTGGCATGCGATTCCACCCCGTCCTACACCGCTGGCGCCTTCATAATGGGGTCGATTTTGCTGCCCCACGTGGGACTCCCGTGCTCGCGGTCGACGAAGGTGTCGTCCTGAGCGCCGGTTGGAGCGGAGCGTCTGGCCGTTTGGTCAAAGTCGATCACGGCGGCTACATCGCAGGCTACGCCCATTTATCCAAATTCAACGTTTCTCCCGGCCAGAAAATTGAAGCCGGTGTGAAACTCGGCGAGGTCGGCGCGTCCGGTCGAGCCACAGGGAACCACCTGCACTTCACGATTCAGAAGGCGGGTCGTTTTGTGGACCCCCTCAGCGATGGAATCGATCGCCTTGAGCCGATCGTCGAGATTCAGATGCTCGTGAACATCGAACGAAGCCTCGGCGCCACGGCGACGATTGTGGGGCGCTCTGCGGCAGCGTTGTTGCACTCGGCGAATATCGAACTCAGTTCTGCAGACTTCGATTTCGACGACGGCTTTTTGTAGGCCTCGGGTTTCAGGTCTCAGGTTTCAGGTCTCAGGTTTCAGGTTTCAGGTTTCAGGGCTCAGGGCTCAGGTCTCAGGTCTCAGGTCTCAGGTTTCAGGTCTCAGGAGCCGTGCCTGGTGCGCAGGCCCTATGGCCTGCCTTGCGATTGGTGCGCAGGCCCTATGGCCTGCCCTGCGACTGGTGCGTAGGTCTCAGGTTTCAGGTTTCAGGTTTCAGGTCTCAGGTCTCAGGTCTCAGGTTTCAGGTTTCAGGGCTCAGGTTTCAGGTTTCAGGTTTCAGGTTTCAGGTTTCAGGTTTCAGGTTTCAGGGCTCAGGGCTCAGGGCTCAGGGCTCAGGGCTCAGG
>JBFFMO010001001.1:0-2254 GCA_041554035.1 Allomicrovenator sp.
CATCGAGCCAGCAGACATCGAGCCAGCAGACATCAACCAGGATTTAACTGCTCTCGAATCGAGTGAGCTGCCAGAAATCTCAGTCGAATCGATTGTGCCCATGGCCTCCATTTCAGCTCGACCTGAAGCCGCCAAAGAACCACGAAGCCTCTCATCATCTGGCGTTCTGGGTGGCGGCACCTACGTTGTTTCAAAAAAAGAGGAAGCTCCGGCGCAGCCGATTTTCCCCAAAGAATCGACCGTCGCGGCTCCTGAGGATGACGAGGATTTCGCGTTCGCTGACACAAGTATTGCCCGACCTGATGCTCTGCCAGCAGGGATCGCCGACGCTCCTGCAGCGTCGGATTTCGCCGGCTCAAGCGAAGTCCACGACCCAGGCCGACCTTCGACACCAACGATTGGAGGCATGCCTCCCGCCGTTGTGCGCACGCCAACGCCTTTGCCTGCTCAGCAACCAGCGGCTCCCCAGCCAACAACACCACAACCAGCGACTCAGCAATCAACGGCTCCGCAATCAACAGTTCCCACCGGTCCGGCATTGGCACCAAGCCTGGGATCGATCCCTGACGCCGTGAATGCCATCGAACCCCTATCAGCGGAACCCGGCGCGCAAGCGCCCGAGTCAGACATGCTGGTCACACGTCTGCAACAACTCTTTGGTTTCATCGGATTCCTGCTGGTCGCAGTGTCCGCCGGCTTGAACATGATCGTCGGTGTGGGCGGGATCCTGCTTGTGTTTGTTTTTGGTGCATTTGCGCTGGCCCTGATGGCCATCACCTTTGTGCCGTTCGATGCCACCGCCAAAAATGTCGCGTGGACCTTTCTGGGCGTGATCGTCGTTGCGGCCGCCGCGGCAGTGCTGGTTTTTGATCTCATCCACCCCATCGCCGGAGCACTGGCGATCGGCGGCGGTATGGCGGCTCTCTTTGCGGGCTTTGCGGGCGTCGTCCTGAATAAGATTCTTCGCTAAATCGAGAAAACCGTGGGCATCCTCGTTCAGAAGTTTGGCGGGTCGTCCGTCTCGGATATCGACAAAATCAAGGCGGTCGCTCGACGCGTCGTGGCCACGCGTGAAGCCGGCTACGACCTTGTCGTGGTCGTCAGCGCCATGGGCGACACCACCGATGACCTCCTCGAAATGGCACGAGCCATCAACCCAAGTCCGTCCCGGCGCGAACTGGACATGTTGCTTTCCGTGGGTGAGCGGATTTCGATGGCACTTCTGTCGATGGCGGTCCACGCCCACGGACATCTGGCCATCAGCCTGACGGGTTCCCAGTGTGGAATCATCACAACCGACAGCCATTCGAATGCCCGCATCATGGATGTTCGCCCGTTTCGTGTGCAGGACGAGCTGGACAAGGGCCATATCGTCATCGTCGCGGGTTACCAAGGCACCAGCTACCGACGGGAAGTCACGACCCTTGGCCGCGGCGGAAGCGACACCACGGCCGTCGCATTGGCGGCCGCTCTGAGCGCCGAGGCATGTGAAATCTACTCGGATGTCGACGGCATCTTCAGCGCCGACCCGCGCGTGGTTCTTGACGCAAAACAACTGCTTTCCCTGACCTACGAAGAGATGCAGGAATTGGCCCGTTCAGGCGCGAAAGTACTCAATGAACAAGCGGTGGAGTTTGCACGACTCTCCAATATCGCCCTTTTTGCACGCAGCACACACCTGCCCGACTCCGCTGGCACCGTGATTCGCCCCGATGGATTTTCAGACCGTGCAGCACGTGCCGAGGCAGGAGTGCCCTTTGTCGCCGTCTCACACATGGCCAGAGGCCTTTTTGTGGAAGCTCCCACCTCGGCGGCAGCCAAAAGACTCGGCGAGCATCTGGGGGATTATGAATGCGTGAGCGTCGATTGGAGGACAGACAGCCTTCAGGCCTACCTCAGCGTCGAAAACCTGCACGATCGCGAGCGCTTCGTCGCCGACGTGACGGCACTTGATGAGACCATACGCGTCGAGAACGCCGGAATTATCAGCGTGGTGGGTGAAGGAATCGGCGCAAAGCCGAAGTGGATCGGCAAAGCTCAGGCGGCCCTGCTTGAAGCCGGTGTAGACATCAGGTCTTCATTTTGTGCCAGAACCCGGCTCACATTCGTGGTCGATGAACACCACGTGATGGCAGGCGCCAACGCACTTCACTCAGCATTTGCCGACAACTGATCAAGAAAGCTCCGCTGAACACCGCGCAGTTCCTGGTTCTTCTCGGCATCACACGCCGCGCGTGCCGCAGGCAGGTCCCCA
>JBFFMO010001002.1:0-2253 GCA_041554035.1 Allomicrovenator sp.
GCGCCAGCAATCATGCCCACGACAAGGCCCCAGACGTTCTGAAAGATCAGAACAGCCGGAATGGCTACGCCCGCGCTGGCAAAGGCCTGAAGCCCGTTGACCACACAAATGGTCTTGAAGTTCAGGTCACGCGAGAAGAAGACGAGCCCAATATTCTGAGCCCCCTGAAAAACGACCTGCAGTGTCATGGCCCAAATCAGATACTTGAGCGTGGGCTGGTCAAAAAAGTGGGACACCGGGACAGCGGCAACCGCCAGCAAAATCGCGAGCCCGACTCCGCGCAACATGTGCCAGGTCCAGGCCACGTTCAGGAACGGTTCGACTTCGTCTTGTTTTTGAATCAGCGCCTGGTCGAATCCCGTGCGCGAGAAGTTCTCCAAAACGGCAATCGTCAGCAGGACGGTCCCCATCAACCCGAAATCCTCAGGAGACAGCACACGAGCGGCGATAATCGAACTCGAGAGTTCGGCCACGGCCTTCAAGATCTCGCTGACAGCGATCCAAAACGACCCGCTGACGAGCGTCTTTTTGACGTCCGCGTGAGTGCTCACGCGATGCGGCAGCTTAAGAAACGATGGTAGGGCTGCTCAAAAACGCGGAAATTGTTCTCGACGACGAGGCCGTGATGGGTGAGGTGGCCGACAATATCGCTCAGGGGATATCCCTTTTTGCCAACTTCCCAATAATGTTCGCCGTCGAATTTGTGTTCGCGCGGTGAAAGGTTGGGCAGGTCTCGGACCCCGTGGACGATGCGACCGACACTGCCTTTCATGTCGATGCGCATATAAGGCGTGACGTCTGGAAGACTGATGAGAACGTAACGCGACGAAACTCGCTTGAGCTCTTCGAGGCCGCGGTCAAAATCCGAAAAAGGAAGATGTTCTAGGGTCTCGAAACAACAAACCATGTCGAATTCGCCGTCTTTGAACGGCAAATCGAGCACAGATGCGACGGTCTCGGGATTCAGGCGCTCGTCGAAGTCGCAGGTATGCAGGTGCACACCAAGCTGTTCGAGGTAGCGATGCAAGAAGCCATTCCCGATCCCGACTTCAAGCACAGACTCGGGCTTGCGGCTCGTGATCTCGTCGGCCTGATGCCAATAGCTGGCGAACCGGCTTTTGGTGTCGTAACGAAGGTCTGAATAATGCTCGGGATCGACCTGAATTTTGTATTTTTGCTGCATGATTTTTCCTTGGCTCAGCAGCGTTTCGCCGCACACAAACTCAAGCTCTCGCTGATTCGCTTCGTTTCTCGCTCAACTTACGTTGAATATGCCCCATGATGTCACCAATCCGCTTGGGCCATGAGTTCTCTTTGGCGACCTTCAATCGGTCTGCCTGACCCGAAATCGGGTCGGCCATTGCCAATTCGCATTGGTCGACAAATTCCTCGGCCGATTCCGCGATGTTGACGTACTTCGCGTAGGGCATGATCGCCGGGAGCGCCGACGCTACTACGGGTTTTCCTGTACCGAGAAACTCAAAGAACTTAATCGGAAAAACGCTCTCGGTATACTCGTTGATTCGATAGGGAATCACTGCAACGTCGAAGGCTCGGCAATAATCGGGCAGCTGTGCATAGTCACGGTGGCCAAGAATCCGAACATTTGACGTCGTCTTGAGCTTGCCCAGACGTGTCGTTGGGTCGGCCTCACCGACAGGTCCAATCAGCACAATCGTCCAGTCTGGGCGGGTGTCGGCTGCGTGCTGGATCCACTCGAGGTTAACTTTGTAGTCGCTCATGGCGCCGACAAATCCAATGATCGGCCCCGTGATGTCCGCGATATCGTCGGGAATCGGCCCTGGCTCAAGCGCTTTGCCGAAATGATCAGCATCCCCCACGTTATGAACCAGATAGGTGTTTTCTGGGTTCATCGGCTTCCTCAGTTCATAGAGAGGAGCGCTGGTGGTGAACACAAGGTCTGCTTCTTTGCATAACTTGTCTTCGCTCTTCCTGATCCAGGCAGCGGACGCGCGGTAATTGGGAAAGGCCTCGTAGTTGTCGACGCAGTCGTAAACCAGAAGTTTTCGCGGCAGGTGCCGCACGGCGTCCGCAAAACCAGGGTGATAGACCCAGATGATGGGGTCAGTGATACCTTCTCGCTCCAGAAAACGTTTCAAGAATAGGACCTTGAGGTCGTATTCGGCCGCTGAACGCAGTCGATTGCCCTTTTTCAGCAGCTGAAAACACAAGGGAGCCCAGTGGTCGGCCACGTAGAGCGACGAATCGCGCTTCGAAACGCCGTCCCAGAGC
>JBFFMO010001003.1:0-2251 GCA_041554035.1 Allomicrovenator sp.
AAATCCGAGGATGCGCGCGAACAATTGGTGCTTGCCGCTGTGGCTGTGGCCCTCATTGCCGGCTGGACCTTCATGGTGTTTTCGCATGACACCGACCTCGCCTTGACGCTGTCGATGGCTTTGACGCCGGTCGTGCTTGCGGGTGTCTTTTGGAACGCACGCGCCCTGCGCTTTGGCATCCCGATCATGTACGCCGTGTTGTGGATCACCTTGAGCCAGGGCTCGCGTGAAGTGCTTTTTGAAGACCGCGGATATTTTGGCGTGTCGACTGTCATTGAAGACAAGAAAGACCATGTGCGCCTGATGTATCACGGCACCACCAACCATGGTGGACAGTCGGATATCCCCGGTTATGAACACTGGATGGTCCCCTATCATTATCCAGGCTCGGCCGTCGGTCAGGCCTGGCATTCACTCAGCGAACGACGAAAAGCCTCAAAAGTCGCGGTCGTGGGACTGGGCTCGGGCGGGCTTGCCTGCATGGCAGCACCTGACGAAAACGTGACGTTTTTTGAAATTGATCCCGTGGTGGAGCGTATCGCTCGCGACCCCAAACTTTTCACGTTCCTCAGCGATTGCGGAGGCGACGTGATCATGGGGGATGGTCGCATCATGCTGTCCAGGGCCAAGGACGCAGAATTCGGCTTGATCGTGCTCGATGCTGCGGGGTCAGATTCGCTGCCGGTGCATCTCTTTACGCGAGAAGCGGCCGCCATTTACGCACAAAAACTCGACAAAAACGGGCTGCTCGTCTTCCATATCTCCAGCCGTTACACGAACCTGACTCCGATGTTAGCATCCATTGCGGATGAAATGGGCTGGGATTGGCGCATGCAGGCTCATATACCGACCGAGACCTTTCCCGTGCGGGTCGAAAAAACCCGTGGTTTCGTGATGGCGCGCACCACGGCTGGGCTTGGCCGCCTGGCCGACGATCCGCTGTGGACGAAACCGACCGCGCGTGTCCCGGCTTGGTCCGATCAACGAACCGACCTCTTTTCGGTCATGGAATTGCGTTAATGCTGCACTAGGTTCATTCATGCTTTTCCTCTACACGCTGGCCGTCTTCGTCAGCGCCCTCCTGCTCTTCTCGATCCAGCCCCATGTGGGCAAGGCACTTCTCCCGGTCATGGGAGGCACACCTGCGGTGTGGAACACGTGCATGCTCTTTTTTCAGGCCGCTCTGCTGGTGGGCTACGGCTACGCGTTTGCGACCTCCAAATTTCTAAATGTGCGCAAACAAGGTATTTTGCACCTTGTGCTGATGGCCGCCGCGTTCTTCTTTTTGCCGCTGCAGATCGTGATGTCTGGCGATTGGAGTGATTCTCCGACGTGGCCGCTGCTGGTGGGACTCACGACCTCGGTGGGCCTGCCTTTTGTGATGAACAGCACGTCTGCTCCGCTGCTGCAGCGCTGGTTTGCAGACACCGACCATCCTCGCGCCCATAATCCTTATCCGCTCTACGCCGCCAGCAACGCGGGTTCTCTGCTGGCGTTGTTGGCTTACCCGTTCTTGGTCGAACGCACCCTGACGCTATCCGAGCAAGCCACAGCCCACTTGATCATCTTTGCCCTCCTGTCCTTGCTGCTCGCCGGCTGCCTCGGGCTCGCATGGAAACGTCTGGTACCTCTGGCCGACACAACCCTCACCACAGAGGCGCCAAACTGGGGACTTCGTGGACGTTGGTTGGTGATGTCGTTCATCCCGTCGAGCCTGCTCCTCGGCGTGACGATGGCGCTGACTCTGGACGTCGCGGCGATTCCCCTGCTCTGGGTCGTCCCGCTGGCCATTTATATCCTGTCGTTTGTGTTGGCGTTTTCGACTCGACCGCCTCCTCATCGTTGGATGGTGGCGCTCTATCCGATCTCGGTCGTGGCGTTAGCGCCGATCCTGATCACACATATTTCGGTTCCGATCATCGGCGTCGGGCTGGCGCATTTGACGGTATTTTTCCTGGCCTGCATGGCATTCCACGGGGAGCTCAACCGCACCAAACCTCATCCGGCACACCTGACCGAGTTTTATCTGATCATGTCGATCGGCGGGGTCTTGGGCGGAATTTTTAATGCCCTGATCGCACCGGCTATTTTTTCGTCGATCATCGAATACCCGCTGGTTTTGGTGGTTTCGGTCGTCGCACTGGCCTTCCATAAATCCGAGGATGCGCGCGAACAATTGGTGCTTGCCGCTGTGGCTGTGGCCCTCATTGCCGGCTGGACCTTCATGGTGTTTTCGCATGACACCGACCTC
>JBFFMO010001004.1:0-2251 GCA_041554035.1 Allomicrovenator sp.
CCTTGGTGGAGGACGCCCGCGTGTCCGCAAGTCGAATTCACGAAGAGGCGTTTGAGGAGGGGCGTTTGGAAGGCGGTGCGCAATTCCTGGAGGCGTTGGTGAAGATTCAGGCCGACCACACAGCCTGGCTCGAACGTGCAGAGCCTGAGGCGGTAGAACTCGCCTTGAAGATTGCCGAGCGAGTTGTGGGTGAGGTCGTGAAATCAAATCCTGTCGCGATGCAGGCGATCATCCATAAAGCGGCGCTGGCTGCGCGTGGCCGAGGAGACCTTGAGATGTCTGTGCACCCTGAATCCGTGGTTCATGTGCAGCGGCTCGTGGAGTCGCTCTCGCAAGAATTCGGCGTGAGCGTGCGCCTTTTGGCCGATGAGCGGCTAAGCCCTGCCGACTGCATCGTTCACACGGCTGCCGGTGATATCGACGCCCGTCTTGAGACCCAGATGCAGGCTATTCGTCGCGTTCTCCTGGGGACGGCATGAGTGAGCGCCTCTTATCGTCGTATTTCGATCGACTCGACGACGTGCAACCACTGAAATTACGGGGCCGTGTTCAAGAGGTTACAGGGCTGGTCGTGCGCGCCACCGTTCCAGAAGCGTCGGTGGGCCATGTGGTTCGGATCTTGCCCAAACATGGGCCAGAACGCCTTGCCGAAATCGTTGGTTTTCATGGAGAGAGCGCTGTTCTGATGCCCTTGGGAACGGTGGACGGGATTGGAAATGACGCAGAAGTTGAATCCACACTCGCTCCATTCAGCGTTCGCGTGGGTTTGGGGCTGAAAGGGCGAGTTCTGGATGGACTTGGTCGTCCCATCGACGGCGGGCCCCCGTTGACCGAGGGATTTGAAGACTGGTCGATTGACCGCGCGGCTCCGCACCCGTTGATGCGTCAACGTATCGAAGAGCCGCTGCCCACCGGAGTCCGCGCGATCGACGGACTCTTGACCTTTGCCAAAGGGCAGCGCATCGGACTTTTTGCGGGTTCGGGAGTCGGCAAATCCACGCTTTTGGGCCAAATCGCGCGAGGAGCCCTGGCCGACGTGAACGTGATTTGTTTGATCGGCGAACGAGGTCGTGAGGTAAGGGATTTCATCGAAGATGTGTTGGGTGAGGAGGGTCTGAAACGCTCGGTGGTCGTGTGCGCCACCAGCGACGCGCCGAGCCTGGTGCGACTCAAGTCCGCCTTTGTCGCCACCGCGATCGCTGAGTGGTTTCGCGACCGTGGAGCGAACGTCTTTCTGATGATGGACTCGGTGACTCGTTTTGCTCGCGCACAACGTGAAGTTGGGTTGGCTGCAGGTGAAGCGCCGGCTCGGCAGGGGTATCCGCCAAGCGTTTTTGCGATGTTGCCACGCCTGCTTGAGCGCGCCGGTGCCGGAGAAGTCGGCACGATCACTGCGCTGTACACGGTGCTGGTCGCGGGCGGTGATATGGACGAGCCGATCGCCGACGAAGTACGCGGAATCTTGGATGGGCACATCATTTTGAATCGCAAGATTGCGTCTCGAAATCACTGGCCCGCGATCGACGTACTCGCATCATTATCGCGTGTGATGCGGGCCGTCGTTTCAAAATCCCATACCGAATACGCCGGTAGGCTTCGCGAGATTTACGCGACCTATGAAGCCCATCGTGACCTCATCACGCTGGGCGCCTACGAGTACGGCACCGACGAAAAGGTCGACCTCGCCATCGATTTGATCCCCGAGATTGACGCAGTCCTGCGGCAAGACCTGGAAGAATGGACTTCGTTGGAAGAGACGGTTTCCAGACTGGGAGATATCGCAGGATGAGTGAATATCCGCTGACTGTTTTGCTCAAGATTCGCGAATCCGAAAAGGATGCCGCCATCGCGGCTTATGCGCTGGCATCGAATACCAGGGCTCAGGCGCGAACCGAGCTTGAGTCATTGCAAGCCGAACAGGCGGCATCGAAGACACGTCGGCAAGAAGCCCGAGAAATGCGGTCCACTGAGGCTGATATCCTGCAGATACGGGCGATTTCCGAGTACGTTGCCGGATTGGAACTTGAGATTGCGGAGTGCGATACCAAGATTGCCGCAGCTGCCGATGCACTCGAACTCGCAGAAGCGGCCTTGAGCCAGAGGCGAAAGGACATGGCCAAGGCAGAAACGGAATTGAATGCTGTGGTCTCGCATCAAGAGAAATGGCAACAAGAACGCCGGGCCGAGGTCGCCAAGAAGGCCGCCGAAGCGCTCGACGACTTGGCCATTCAGCGTTGGAGCCAGTCATGAG
>JBFFMO010001005.1:0-2248 GCA_041554035.1 Allomicrovenator sp.
CAATACCGGCGAATTTCCAGGAGACAAAAATGGCAGAATCGCGAGTACCTATTGCAATCATCGGCGGCAGCGGCCTCTACGAAATCGATGGATTGAAGATCATCGAAGAACGCGTGATTGATACGCCTTTTGGCAAACCGAGCGCTCCGATCATGATCGGAGAGCTTGACGGCCGTCGCATCGCCTTTCTTCCGCGCCATGGCGTGAACCACGAGCACAACCCGTCCGTCGTGCCTTACCGGGCAAATATCTGGGCGCTCAAGAGTCTCGGGGTGTTTTGGGTGGTGACGGTCAGTGCCGTCGGCTCGCTTAAGGAAGAAATCGTTCCGGGCCATTTCTGTGTTCCTGATCAGATCATCGACAAAACCTGCCAGCGTCCAAACACCCTATTTGACGAGATCGCCGTTCACGCGGGACTGAGCCATCCATTCCATCCGATGCTGCGTCAGGTTCTGCTGCAAGCCATCAAGGAAGAGGGCGTCGAGGTTCATGACGGCGGCACTTACGTGTGTATGGAAGGCCCTGCGTTCTCGACCGTCGCAGAATCGAACTTGCATCGCTCCTGGGGCGCCAGCCTGATCGGCATGACCGCCATGCCCGAGGCACGGCTCGCTCGTGAGGCCGAGATGTGCTACGCGACCATTGCCCTTTCCACTGACTACGATTGTTGGAAAGAAGACGACCACGTCGACGTGGGGAACGTTCTGGCCGTCATCAAACAGAACGTCGAGAACGTGCGTCGAGTCTTGCGCCGGGTGATTCCAGCGATTCCGTTGGAACGCGAAAAAGAATGCGATGCCTATGGCGCGCTGAATGGCGCGATCATGACCAAACCGGCGGCGATTCCTGAGTGGACTCGCGAAAATCTCGGCATCATCATCAATCGCTTTCTTTAGGCTCGGGCCGGGTGACATCGATTTGCCATCCAAATTCCGCCACGAGCTCCTCAAGGGTCCAGGCGAGCACTCGCTCGTCGAGTGATTCGACTCGTGCGAACGGGGCAAAGTCTCGAAACTTGCCCGCGTCGGGCGAGTTCTCGAGTGCGTCGCTGAGCATGACCACGTTGAGGGCTGGCACAGACTCGGAGATTGAGTCGAGCTCAGCCCTCACGGTCTCAGGGCTTCCCCGTCTTCGATCGACTGAGATGATCCAAGCGTACATGGTAGACTCGTTCGGATTGATAGAGGGTGGCATATGACTGAGTTACTCAAAGGGCAGTATGAAGTGCAAAAGGTGCTCGGCGAGGGGGCGCTTGGGCGGACGATGCTCGCCGCTGATCTGAAAAACTCTCGTAATCTCGTCGCGATCAAAGAGCTGTTGCCCAGCCGAATGAAACGTTGGAAGGACCTCGACCTCTTCCATCGTGAATGCAAGACACTTCAGGGGTTATCCCATTCCGGGATTCCGAGCTATTTCGAAGATTTCGTGATCGATTCCGACGCGGACATTCCGCCGCGTCTATTTCTTGTTCAAGAGTTCGTTCAGGGCAAGTCCTTGCAGGATCTTCTGGATGACGGAGAAACGTTCGACGAGCCGCGGGTGCGGGACATCGCGCTGCAGGTACTCGCGATTCTGGATTATTTGCACACTCGGAATCCTCCCGTCATTCATCGCGACATCAAGCCAAGTAACTTGATGTTGTCGTCGGAGGGGAAAGTTTCACTCATCGATTTCGGCGCAGTCCGGGAGTCGGTGACCTTTGACGGAGTGGGTTCCACGATCGTTGGAACCTTTGGCTACATGCCTCCCGAGCAATACGCGGGTAAGAGCGTTCCAGGAACGGATCTCTTTGCGTTGGGCGCCACGTGCGTGCAGTTGCTGACTGGAAAAGCGCCAACCGAATTGCTGGAGGGGATTCATCAATTCAAGATTCCCGCGGATCTTCCCATAACCCTGGGCTTCGAGAATATTTTGTTGCGGCTTACTGAGCCAGAAGTTGATCGCCGATTCTCTGCCGCGTCGGACGTCGTGAAGGAGCTGGACACTGGTTTCTTGATGGTGGCTAAAGCCGAAATCGTTGGCTCGCTGCCGATCCCGCACGCGATTCGTCCGGCGCCGCGTCCCTTTCCGGGTTTCTTCCTTCGCGACGCGTATCTTGGCCAGAGCCACCTCACGGTGCTGCTCTTATCGTCGTTTGGGGTCTTGCTCACGGCGACGTTTCCGGTGGTGGTGCTCTCGTCGGGTCAGCCCGAATTTGCTGTGCTCGGGGCCTTCGCGACGATGATTGCCGGGATGATGGCGGCGACAG
>JBFFMO010001006.1:0-2245 GCA_041554035.1 Allomicrovenator sp.
GAGCTTGGAATCACTGACGCTCCCCAGAGCGGAAAGGTCGGACAGGATTTCCTAGACCAGCCAAACATGATGATGGCGGAATTCGAAATCGCTGGGCTGCGTATGATGGGGCTGAATGGCGGCCCACAATTCAAACCCAACCCCTCGATTTCATTTTTTGTTCAGCTTCAAACACAAGCCCAAGTCGACCAGCTGTGGGCGGGATTGGTCGAAGGCGGCGAAATCCTGATGCCGCTGGATAATTACGGGTTCAGCCCGCGTTACGGCTGGTTGAACGACCGCTTTGGCGTCTCGTGGCAAATTTCCCAGGGTCCACTTTCGGACGTCCGTCGCCATGTCTCGCCTTTTTTGAGCTTTGTCGGAAAAAACGCGGGTAAAGCAGAAGACGCACTGAAGCTATACATGTCTGTTTTTCCAAACTCGACGCTCGACGGAATCGCACGCCATGACGGAACAGGAGCCGACGCTGCTGGAACCGTGATGCACGCGCAATTTTATTTGAACGGCGAAACCTTCATGGTCATCGACAGCGCGGCGGAACACGCGTTTGCGTTCAACGAAGGCGTATCTCTGAGTGTGACCTGCGAAACGCAGGACGAAGTCGACCATTATTGGAAGGCGTTGATCGCGAATGGCGGTTCAGAGGGAAATTGCGGCTGGCTCAAAGACCCGTTTGGCGTCTCGTGGCAGATCGTCCCCAGGGCGCTGGGACGCTTGATGTCCGGTACGGACCGTGAGGCCGCTGGTCGAACGATGACAGCCATGCTTCAAATGAAAAAGCTCGACATCGCGGCACTTGAGGCCGCCCATTCGGACACCTAAAAGTCGAACGCCATGACGGGAAAAAGAAGTCATTTCTTGGTATGGCGCCCCAAATCGTTTGAATCGATTCGCCGAAGGCTGGTCCCAAATTGATTCGCATCGAAAACGGCCACGGTCCCCGACCTAGAAATCCAAGGTCAAGACCGGAAAGAACGTCGCTTTTGCCGTCCCAACATGAGGACTATCGTTCAAGCGTGGGTTCATCCCGGATTCAGGATGCGTGACCGGTCGGGGGGAAGCGGTCAAATGGTATCCAACAACACTGCCGCCCATGCTCACCAACATTA
Source organism: Allomicrovenator sp. (assembly GCA_041554035.1). Taxonomy (GTDB): domain Bacteria; phylum Myxococcota_A; class Bradymonadia; order Bradymonadales; family Bradymonadaceae; genus JBFFMO01. The sequence goes on from JBFFMO010001006.1 coordinate 1,110, forward strand.
ATAATGGAAGATTTTCAAACTCGCCGTAGGGCGGAAGGGACGCACCAACAAAACATCCCAAAAGGGTCGCCAAAAACGAGCCGTCCCACCCCATCACCTCGCCCAAAGACCAAACAACCGGCGCGGTACCGACGACCCATCCGATTCGCAAACCCAGATCGATTCGAGTTTCACATTCGCTGGTATTATTCAGGCACGTGATGGCGCCAGCCGACCCTGCGATAAACGCCGCACCCACGCCGATGAAACCACCCACGAGGATTTGCGCGACGACCGTCAGCACACGGTTTTGAGCCTCATATTCGATTGGAGCCCCTTCGGCAGGAATCGCAAGGTTCGCGGCCTCCACGGGGGTCTCACGAACCTCGGGATCAGTTGGAGCCTTGAGCGGTTCAGACTCGGGAGTGTGGGTCAATGAGGGAGGTGGCGGTGGTGGCGGAGGTACCGCAGCCAGCGGGAATGGAAGACTCAAGAGTCCCACCAAAACATGGGACAAAATCTTTTTTCGACCATCAATCATGCACAACCCTTCGCAACACTCGACGAATGCGCCAAACAAGCCACCGAGCGGAATCCCAGTGCATTATCGATCCGAAAAACAGAGACGCCAGAAAACCCAATCCGAGATCTCCAACCAGCCCTGCGCCCGTTGAGCCTCAGCAGCCGACTTCACGCCTCGCCCCCAAGGCTGTATTAGGGAATATTTCGCCATTTGGTTCCTGAAAAGAAACACGGCGAATCTATTTTAATATGAGGTAATTTCGGCCTAAAAGCCTCTAAAATTCGAAATACACGATGGGAATGGAGGTGACTTTTGGCGCCGCAGTCACACCCACGCTTTTCGGCCAATCCGCCGACAACTGATACCCAATCGCGGCGCCCGCTGGCATTCCAAGCAACGAAGTCCAGAGCAGCGCATCCTGGCCGTTGCTCGTTGAAGTCCCCTGCACAACCACAGACAGAACGATGACGCTGAGCGCGAAACCCGCGAATGTTGCGAGCAAGGACCCGTCCCAGCCCATCCACTCTCCCACCATCCAGACTGAAATCGGGGTCCCCAGTGCGTACCCAAGTCCTGCCAACCCAATCGCGCACCCAAGGTCGTCAAATCCACTGCCTCCCTGACATAATGCCGC
>JBFFMO010001007.1:0-2242 GCA_041554035.1 Allomicrovenator sp.
CCGGTAGATGCTGTCCAGTTCGTCCAACACGGTTTTTCCGGTCACCTTCAGGGCCGCCGCCATCTCGCAGAACATCACTGCGGCACTTACGCCGTCCTTATCACGCACCAATTCACCAATCGTGTAACCCAGGGCTTCTTCGTACCCAAAGGCGAAGGTTACGTCTGGATTGGCGAGCGCGGCGTTGGCGATCCATTTGAAGCCGGTGAGGGTCTCGAAATAGGTGGCATCCATGGAATCTGCCATTTCACCAAGAAGCTGGCTGGAAACAATGGTGGTTGCGACCGCGACATGAGCGTTGGTCGCGCGAGCGTGTTTCAGCCGGTCCCAGCCCAAAAGCGCGCCGATTTGGTCGCCCCGAAGCATCTGGTATTCACCGTTTGAATCGCGGGCTGCGACGGCCAGACGGTCGGCGTCGGGGTCATTGGCGATGGCCAGGTCTGCATCGTTGTCTTTGGCGTATTTAACGACCAGGTCCATGGCGCCCGGTTCTTCGGGATTGGGGAAGCGAACGGTCGGGAAATGTCCGTCGGGTTCTTGTTGCTCCAACACTGGGTAGACGTGTTTAAAACCGGCTTCGGCGAGGGCGCGCAACGTGGGTTCGGCTCCCACACCGTGCATAGGCGTGTAAGACACGCAAAGGGCGGCTCGACCCTCAGGTCCATGAATTGAAAGGGTGCGAACCCCTTTCATGTACGAATCCACCACGTCTGCGGGGAAAGATTCGATCAGCGGGGATTCCTCGCACCATGGAATCCGATGGGCGGCAGCTTCGTTAACGCAGGCTGCGATTCCGGTGTCATGAGGCGGGATGATTTGTGCCCCGTTGCCCCAATACACTTTGTAGCCGTTGTACTCGGGCGGGTTATGGCTGGCAGTGACCATCACACCCGCGGCTGCATTGAGCCGCGTGACCGCATAGGCCGTCACGGGGGTCGAAACCAGATTGGGCGACAGATAGACTTTGATGCCCAGAGCAGCCAGGACCCGTGCGGTGTCTTGAGCGAACTCAAGCGAAAGAATGCGGCCGTCGTAACCGACAACCACGCCGCGAGTCGTAGCGTCTTTCACGTGCTTTAACAGGTATGCGCCCAAGCCAGCGGAGGTCTCGCGGACGACCAGTCGATTCATCCGCATCGGGCCAGCGCCGATGACGCCTCGCAAACCGGCGGTTCCGAAAGCCAAACGTCCCGCGAATCGCAGAGCGATTTCATTTTGATCGTTGGTTTTCAGCAGTGCCGTGAGTTCGGCCTGTGTGTTCGGGTCGGGATCGCGTTCAAGCCATCGCTGCACGTCGTCGGAAATCATTCAAACCTCAAGGAACCAGACCCGTCATGCGTAACCCGTTCGAGAGCACTCGGCAAGTAGATGGCGCGCGCATGAACGCCAATTTTGAAGACCGCGTAAGATTTGGTGTTTTAAGGAAAATTTGCAACCTATTGATTAACTTGAGGAGCGCTGCTAAGTTCCGCCCGAATTTGGATGTTGATGTGAACGCGTGAGGAAAAAGTGAAATATTTTCATTGGCTTGTTGTTGTATCTGTACTTTCTGGTGGACTCGTTGCCTGTGGTGATGACACCGCTGATCAGCCCGTAATCGACATTCGGTCGGACGATAATAATCGCCAACCCGATCCGATGCCCGAGCCTGATCCGGTTCCAGAAGAGTCGGTCGAGCTGATTGCGATCACGGATGTCACGTTGAGCGCAGATCCACTTACCGAGGTCGACCTCGAAGTGTTGCTCCGCACCGTCACGACTCAGACCGCTATGTCTGAAACTGAAATCCGCTTCACGATTCTGCAGGCACCAAACGCCTCGGCATCACTCTCGGTCGATAGCCTCGCCACCAACGCAGACGGTCACGCCAAAGTGACTCTCGATGTTGGTGATGCAGCTGGTGTCTTGGTGGTTCGTGCGCAGGCAGCCAACGTTTCACCCGTGCAATTCACGATCAACATCGCTGATGTTGCACCTGGCGATATCCGAGTTGAAATCCTTACTCCAGCAAACGCAGCGCCGCAGCTCGCTCCGTTCCGCGTTCGAGCTTACCCAGCGACTCAATTCACGTGCGCAACATTCCCACGTCTTGCGGATTCGCAAGGATTCGTAGTGGGTACATCAGCTCAGGGCACCTTGGTCACCTTGACGGATGTTCCTGCAGACGCTGCTTACACCGTCACGGTTCAGGCGATGGGCAACGGTCTTTCACCGCTGGCCGCGGGTTGTGCTGACGCGGTTC
>JBFFMO010001008.1:0-2238 GCA_041554035.1 Allomicrovenator sp.
AGGTAAATCCTAATACTGTAAAGGGAATTCGTGGTTTACAAATTACAATAGTAACAAGTGCTGATGATCCAAAGTTAAGCAAAGCACTATTAACAAAACTTGGAGTTCCATTTAGTAAAAGGGAGGAAAAATAATATGGCTAAAGAGTCCATGAAACAAAGGCATCAAAAGCCTCAAAACGAGCTTCCGAGGTGAACCAGTATTCTTGAACACTTCCAAAATGCTTGGCAGCACGGCCCAGGGCTTCGAGGGCGAGCGCCCGAACCACCGTTTCGTCATGGAAAGGCCGGATCATTTGCGAAAATTGACCGTGAATATCAGGCTCAAGCACAAGCAGAACGCCATCGAATTTCAACGCCCGTTTGGCTTCCTTGAGGGCCTCGTCCATGAGCTCGGCCGGCACGTGATGCAATGAACGAGACAACATCACGACATCGGCGCTGCCGGACTCGACGGGCAGTTTTTGCGCGGGGGCTTCAGCAAAAGTCACGCGCTCGCACGGCGGTGCTTCCGAGTTTTTTGAGGCTTGAATCGGGTCGGGTTCAAACCCGGTGACGTTAGCGCCCAACTCCGCCAGGCCGCGGGTCAAATGGCCGGGCCCGCAGCCGACATCGAGGACAATCTTGCCCTCCCAGTCGAGAAGCTGAGCCAATACGTCGATATCTTTGCTGATTCCAAAATTCTTTGCCATTTTTGCTCCGGGCTTTGGGCGAGCCTTATATCACCAGTTGACCCGTGAATGCATTCAAGTTGGAAAAGACCTGTACGGTCTTTGCCACGAATTGGAGACCTCACTGGCTCGTGTTAGATCCACGCTTTGAACACACGAGGAGATTCACGATGGCACAAGATTCCAGACCCATTCGACCGGACTCTGTTCCGGCGCAGGCCGAGTGGAACGCGAAAGAAAACGAGTGGGAACTCGGAGAAAAGAACGCCGACGGCAAGGAAATAGGACCTTGGATTTGGTGGGCGCCCAACGGCTCGCTCGTCTGCAAAGCGGAATACGACGCAGAGGGGGCTTTGCATGGCCGATTGGAGCGCTGGCACCCGAACGGGGAAATTGCACAGTGGGCCGATCGGATTCACGGCAAGACACATGGGATGCAAGTCTGGACTCTGGCCACCTCTGGTAAGTCCGACAAGAGTTCGGTGTTTCCGCCCAATATTGGTGACGACGTGTTCCGCATGGACATGCCCTACGACAGGGGGCGACCACAGCTCTATCACTTCACTTTTTACAGGCGCGAAGGACTGCAAGACGGGGTTCCTTGTGATCAAGACGGTCGGTCGATTGATCTGGGAGACCACCTGGATCGTGTTGCGCCCGAAACCACACTTCACCTGCTGACCCGCTACTTTGCGACCGTGGACGGAAAGCAAGTCCAAAATCCAGATGACGATGCTGCTCGTTGGATTTTCCAAGGCCCCGATGGTGCCAACTGGCGGGTGAATCTCACCCTTGGCACGGGCAAAAGCTATGTCGTATCTACCGAGGAAATGAGCCGCGCATTTACACTTTCAGCTGACTATTATTTGGCGAGTCTGAAAGAAAAGAGACCCAAATTCGTACCGGAAGAAGCGGTCTGGAATATCGAAGACGAAACGTGGGAACTCGGAGGAACGAAAGAGAAACACCGCGTGGGCCCATGGAGAATCTGGGACAAAGAAGGAAGGCTCCGAAAACAAATGAATTACACCCGTTATGGCGCTCTGCATGGCGACGTTGAACATGATTATGCCGACGGGACACCAGCTTTTAGAGCCACATATTTCAAAGGGGAACAAATCGGCAGCGCAATATATACGCGCTGCAAATCCAAGAGAGACGAAGAATTTGTGCCCGCCGCCGACAACGTATGGCGTTGCGAAATTGAAACGCACGATGGGCGGGAAGTACGCAAATATTTCTTGAGAAATACGAAGGCCTGCAACCGATTTGGCGTGTCCGCCGATGATGCCTACCGGGATGCATTATTCGTCGAAAACGCCCCCAACACCTTTTTGGAGTCTGGATTTGGTGAGTTTCTTTCGTTCGTAAGTGACGATGATTCTAATGAAATAGGCGAAGTGCAGACCGAGGTTTGGGCGGATTTATGGGGGCAAAAAATGCACCCAGATCTCGACCTTTTCCTGCGTGCAGTCCTTAAGAACAAGGCTCCCGGCCTTTCCACTTATGACTTCCAGGAGCGCTCCGACCTCTTTTTCTTCGATGAGGTAGAAAACGCCATGGAAGCG
>JBFFMO010001009.1:0-2236 GCA_041554035.1 Allomicrovenator sp.
CTCTTTCCGTCGATCAGGACGTCGCCCTTATCGCATCGCCACAGGCCGAGCATCAGGCCCACCAGCGTGGATTTCCCGCCGCCATTTGGGCCGGTTAACGCGACGATTTCATGGGCGTTGAAGGTCAAGTTCACGTCGCGGAGGACCGGTTCTCGTTCGGGATAACCGAACGAAACGCCGTGAAACTCCACATGGCCGCGGACATCCTTCAACTCGATATCCCCTTGCGCTTCTGGTTTGAGCGCGAGCAGTTCGGCGATTCGGTCCAAGGAGCCACGTTGTTCTTTGTAGCCGAAGATGATGGAGGTCATCGTGCGGAAGGGTGTGATGAGCAAGAACGAGTACATGATGAACTGCCCAAGTTCGACGGTCGACAGGCCTTCGGCCACGTAACCTTCGCTGGTCGCGTAGACCAAGAGGGCGACCGCGAAGAGTTCGATGGAGCGCGTGATGGGGGAAAATGTCGCGTCCAACCGACTTTTTTCGCGGCCCACGTTGACGATGTGGGCAAGTCGATTCGAAAACTCTTTATGACGATCCGGCTCGCGCGCAAACGTCTTAAGTAGCGCAACGACTCGCAGATTCTCGAGGTCGAGTGAATTGGCCCGTCGGATCGCCTGCCAGTAGCTCTTGGAGATCGCCTCAATCTTCCTGCCAGCCAGTTTGACTGCCACGTAGAGCAAAGGACCTGAGATGCCCGTGAGGAGCGTGAGCTGCCAGGAAATCGACAGCGCAAAAACCAACGCTCCGGCACCTGTCACGAACGCTCCAATCAGCATCTGAGGTTGTGCCAAGACGAGATGTCGCACCTCCCAGAGGTCGTGGAATTCGCCATCAATCAGCGCCGTGGTACCCAGACGTTGATGATCGGCGAGGCTCAAGGAGAGCAGATGGGCGTGAAAGTCCTCTCGTGTCGATTTCTCGATTTCGTAGGTGACATTCTGTTCGGCATAAGATGTCCAAGCCTTAAACGCCATTCGGATGAAGAGCAGGCCCGCCACGAGTATTAACGACCATGACAACGTCGACAGCGTGTCGGCCATCAGCGCTTCGATCGAGGCACCGGCGACCAGTGGCAACGCCAATGTCGTTGCCGAGGACAACAACTCCCCCACCAGCACAAGGAGCAACAACCACGCATGAGGGCGCGCGCGCTGCAGAATGAAGGTTATGGCGGGGTGCTTGAGCATCGATGTTTCGTACAGTCTCGTGCCGTGGGCTGCAAGCATTACAAGAAAGCAAAACGGGGCCATTGGCCCCGCATCGCGATATCAAGTTTGCTCAGGCTTAGAGCACGCCGCGTCGTCGCTGATCGCGCTCGATGCTGCGGAAGAGAGCACCAAAATTGCCCTCACCAAAGGCCAGATGATTCTTGCGCTGAATCAGCTCAAAAAAGATGGGGCCGACGGCGTTATGGGTGAAGATCTGAAGCAGGTAGCCTTCTTCGTCACCGTCCACGAGGACGTTGTGCTTCTTGATTCGAGCGTGGTCTTCCGTGACGTTCGGGACGCGGTTGTAGACCGTGTCGTAGTACTCGTCGTCGATGTCGAGGAAACGCACGCCTGTGCCTTCCATCTGGTCGAGCGAATCGAGCAGGCTTTCGGTCGCCAGAGCGATGTGCTGAATGCCAGGCCCTTTGTACTCACGAAGGTATTCTTCGATCTGTGATTTGGCTTCGGTGCCTTCGTTGATCGGAATGCAGAACGAGCCGTCGGGCGAACGAAGCGCGTAGCTCAGCAGGCCGGTTTCGTCGCCACGGATGTCGAAATAACGCACTTCGGTGAATCCGAAGATGTTTTTGTAGAAGTCAGCCCATTGGATGAGCGTGCCCTTCATGACGTTATTGGTAAGGTGGTCGATCGTGTGGAAGCCCTTATCAGGCACAACCGTTGGGTTTGCGTGGTCTTTGAATTCTGCTTCGAAAAACTCGGTGGGGTTATCCACGAAGTAGATCAGGCTGTCGCCGATGCCGTAGATTGCAGGCAGGTTGTAGGCTGCTTTGGTCGATTCGGTGGGGTCAAACGGGCGTGCGCCTCGTTTGATGGATTCTTCGTACGCAAACTTGGCGTCTTCGACAAACATGCCCATTCCGCTCGCGCTTGGCCCGTGGGTTGCGCGGAATTGACCAGCGAATCCTTCGCCCTCATTGACCAAGAAGACGATGTTGTTCTGTTTGAACGCATCGACCTTGCCTGATTTGTGTTGGAACAATTTCGAAAAACCGAATTTCTCGAAA
>JBFFMO010001010.1:0-2232 GCA_041554035.1 Allomicrovenator sp.
CCTTCAGCGACCAAGGCGTCGCGAATCTTGAGCAGGTCTTGTCCCAGCACTTTCAACGCCGGCTCAATGATGATCAAACGCCCGTTGGGCGTCAGATGCTCCATCCAAGAGTTCACGGTGGCCAAGAGCAGCGTTTGGCGATCTTCGTCGGCCCCGAAGAGCTCGTTTAGGACATGCACGCCCAGAATCGTGTCGAATTTCTTGGCGGGTGCAAAATCCTCGGCGTTGGTCTTGATTGTCTCGACCGGTTCACCCTTGAACAGGGTCTGGCAGAATCCCAGAGCGTCGCCAGCGTGGTCCAGGATCGTGACCGAAGTAGCCCCTGCATCCAATGCCGCCGCAGCCGACGCGCCTGTTCCGCCACCGATATCAAGAACCCGACCGAGGTTGCCGCCCACGATCGAAAAGACCTCTTGAGTCTGCAGATACGAAACCGGCCAATACATGGCGACGTACGCGGCACGGAGCTCGGCATCGTCAAGGTAGGGGCGCCCAGCAAGAGACCGCTCGCGTGTGAGGCCGAGGGAAAGGCGCACCACTGCGTCTGGTAGCCATGCGCCAGGTTTTTCGTGCGCAATGGCCCCAAGGCCGGCGACTTCGGTCGCCATCTTCAAACGTTCATTTAAGTTCATGTTAATAACCGATATTCGCGCATTTTGCGCCAGAGGGTAGCCCGAGAGATTCCAAGGATTTCTGCGGCGTCTGCTTTTCGACCGTCCGCTTGAGCGAGCGCATCCAGAATCCGGTCGCGCTCGGCCACGTCAATATTATTTCCCTGAGTGGCCGGTGGGGCCTCGCCGCGCAATTCGGGGGTCAGTTCGTCGACCTTCAAACATGGGCCTTCTCCCACCGCAAACGCATATTCCATCACGTTTCTAAGTTCGCGCACGTTACCTGGCCAATCGTAGCCAAGCAGGGCATCTCGGGCATCGGCGGTAATTCCTTGAAGCTCCCGAAATCCCTGTTCATTGAATTCATCAATGAAATGCCAGAGTAGGGCTTCGATGTCGCCTTTTCTGTCCGCCAGACGCGGAATGAACAACGGAACGACGCGGATTCGATACATCAAGTCTTCGCGAAAACGTCGGCTTTGCACGGCCTCACGAATCGACTGGTGGGTTGCCGACAGGATTCGAACGTCGACGTGAATCGGATCGCTTCCACCCAGTGGAATGAAGGATTTCTCCTGGAGCACGCGAAGCAGCTGAGCCTGGATTTCCAGGGGAATCTCGGCGACTTCGTCCAAGAAAATCGTTCCGCCATCGGCGAGTTGGAAAAGGCCTTTTCGATCGCGAACAGCGCCGGTGAACGAGCCTTTTACATGACCGAAAAGCTCCGATGCCAGAAGCTCTGCGGTAAGCGTCGCGCAGTTGATGGCGCGAAATGCATGGTCCCGCCGAGGGCTCAAGTCGTGCAGCGCCCGCGCGATATGCTCTTTGCCTGTGCCAGTCTCGCCGCGAATCAGCACCGCCGCATCCGTCCGTGCGACCTTGGTGACTAGCTTGAACAGGTCGTGCATTTCGGCCGAACGCGTGATGAGTCCGTGAAAATCAGTGGGGGGCGTTTGTGGACGTTTAATAGTTCGAGCCATGGACCGCCTTGTCGTCGAGCAATCGGTGGGGCAGATTATCCGCCAGAGGAGGCCTCCATGCAATTTTGGTCAGCACTTGAAGCCTACATCGAGCGTGGTGAATCGGCCGTAGTCGTTCTAGTCGCTCATAGCACGCGACATTCCCCCGGCACACCCGGCGCCAAGATGTTTGTTACTTCTTCGTCCACACAATACGGCACGATCGGTGGCGGCATCATGGAAGCGCAGATTCGACACGACGCCCTGCGTTCATTTGTGACGCGCGAGGTCTTGCCCATCAAGGCAGAGCATCTGGTCCATCGGAAAAAAGGGGAGCATCTATCTGGGCTCTTTTGCGCCGGCGAACAGACCAATATTCATTGGTTCATCACACCAGACATGGCAGGAGATATCTCGCTCTTGGCCGATTTTGAACGGGATGGGCGCCCGGGACGCCTAGAGATTTGGCAGGACGGCTACCGCATCGGCGAGGGCATGGTGGACCCCCGTGTCGGTCCGATTCGTTTTCAAGCCGGTGAGGATTGGCGTTATACCGAGTCCATATTCGAATGGAATCGAGCCACGATCGTTGGTGGAGGGCACTGCGGTTTGGCGCTTTCTCGCGTGCTTTCGCAGCTCGGGTATCACACAACCCTTATCGA
>JBFFMO010001011.1:0-2230 GCA_041554035.1 Allomicrovenator sp.
ATCTTGCGCGGGCAGGGCGTTCCCAAGGTGAATCGCGGCGGCAAGGGCGATCTGATCGTTCATTTTGCGATCGTGACACCCAGGAAACTCGACGCAAAACAGCGAGAGTTGCTTGAGGAATATGCCAAAGTCTCTGGCATTCCGACCAAAGAGGCTTCGTTCTTTGACCGACTCAAAGAAAAGATCACTTGAGCTTGGAGTAACGGTTGGGAACGCCGCGCGCTTTGCGGTTTTCCCGGCGCTCCACCGCCCGGATCAGGGCTCGAATAATGGCGCCCACAAAGATCACCGACAATGCGGTCCATAAAAGGGACCAAAGGGTTGGGGCTCTCAGGAAAGTCGCCAACGCGTGCGTGACGACCCCCAAGAGCATCAAGTTGGGTATCACGCCAAACGCGGTGCCTGCGGCGTAGGGTCTGGTCGGAATGCCGGCGGCCCCTGCGGCGAACCCCACGGTTGCGAACGACGAAATGGGCAGAGCTCTCAAAGCGACCACCGAGAAAAACCCGCGCGAAAAGAGTCGTTTCCGGACTTCTTCGACACGTACGCCAAAGAGTTTTGAACCCGCGTTGCGTCCAAATTTCTCGCCCCAAAAATAGGAGAGCGCGGCTGCGACCATCGACGCGATCCAGGTGAGCGCCAGCCCCGGGACAGGGCCGAAAATAACGACCAGAGGCAGCATCACGACAAAAGTCGACATCCCTAAACTGAGGGCGAGTCCGGTCACGCCGATGCCCAGAACGGCAGCCGAAAAAGGATGACCGACCGCGTAAAAATAGACGCCGGAGGCGAACTCGGTCAGGTCGAAGAAAAAAACACGCCACATGGTCAGAAACGCCGTCACCGTGGAAATCGTGATGAAACCCGCGGGTGCCGTTTCGACGAGATGCCGATGAGTCTGGCGGCCCGCAAAGATCTCGGCCAGAGCCGCGAACTCCCAGGCTTCGGCCGGATCAAAGATGACATCTCCGTCTTGGGCGAACTCGCGGTCTCCGGCATCCGGACCACGGCCCAATGGAATCAACGTTCGGTCAGATTGACCCTGATACTCGTCGAGCATGGCGCGTAGGCTGCCCGTTCGCTGGTGCATGGTTTCGACTTCATAGGCCGTGACGCCAAGGTGTTCGGCCAGCAGGCGGGCACGAAGCTCCCTCACGTCAGCGGGATTCAGTTTGGCCGTGAGGTCGACTTCGATGTCGAGCGTCAACGAGCGCCGGCTGATATTCGATGAGCCGATCCTGACCAAACGGTCGTCGACGATCAGCACCTTGGCATGCACGTAAGTGTCGATATCCTGGGCGACCGACGACATGGGATAATAAATTCACAACCGCCCAAAACGATCGGCTCCGCGCAGCATGTCGACGACTCGCCATCGTAGGATGCCCACCGTGACCTCTTCCAGCCAGCCTGCGGGCTGACGAGGGCCCACGATGATGACTTCGGGCCCGTTGGGGTCCATGAGGCGTTTGGCCAAGGCCGAACCGAGCTCTCTTGAGGTCAGGTACTGGTTTTCGATGTAGAGCGTGTCTTGAGCCGACCCAATCAGATCGAGCGCCATCTCAAAGACTTCCGTGATGTTGGGTTCCGCAACAGGATCTGTGCGTGAAACGGCGACTTCGTCGGCGATCATGCCGGGTGCAAGCTGGAAACCAAACGATCCCAATTTGGGTGAGCGAGGATGCCTGAACGAGACTCGCCGCCAACGAATGCGAAAAATACGACCGAGGTATGCGGCGCTCTGGTTGATGACCCGCGCCTGCACATCGTGGAAAGGGGGATGAGCCAGCCCGTAGGCGTCGATTCGGCGTGGATCCTCGTGCACATGCTCTGGTGTGTCCCAGCGGCCCACCGTGAGATCGATGCCGCCACAGTAGGCAACGCAGTCGTCGACGACGACGAATTTCTGATGTTGGCAACCGCCCGACGGATAATGGTCGTCGTAGATCAGCCGAATACGGGGGTGTGGAATCCAACTCTTCTGGAAAATCGACCAGGGGTTTGTCGAAAACCTATAAGTCCGGGCCATATCCCAGATCAGAATATAGATATTTAAGCGTGGGCGCGCCGCGACCAGGCGTCGCAGATACGTCTGCAGAGGGAGACGCTCACCGCCTGCCGCGTCCGCGCGCAACCACATTCGAGGGTCAATGGCCCATCCCGCGATGTAAATCGTGTGCTCAGCTTGAGAAAACGCGAGCGCGAGGTCTTCGAAATAGGCCGCGCCATC
>JBFFMO010001012.1:0-2230 GCA_041554035.1 Allomicrovenator sp.
AAATGTCCGCATCCGTGGGCTGATATCGAGACCGAAATCAAACAAGTCGGCCTGGATTTCAAGGCTTCGATCTTCAAGAAAAATAAGGTTGGCGCCCAGGCCTCCCGTACTTTCGATGAGACCGAAACGCCCGCCGACGCTAAACCATGGATTGACCTGATAAATCTGGGCGAACTGAAGGCTGAATTTGAACGTGTCCGTCGTGACCTCACGCGTCTCACGATAGAGCCCATCAGGGTCGTCGGCGTTGGTCGTGTTGACGTCGGTCGTGACCGTTTCTGTGCGGCCACGGTAATCGTCGACAAGCTCGATCAGGTAATATTTGTTCGGGGTTGGCTGCAACCGAAGCCCCAAAATATTCTTAAATTGTCGAGACTTGATGTGATATTCGTTGCGCAGTTCAATGATCGTACGCAATCGCGTAATCCGACCCAGATAATCACTGGCATCGGTCAGGATCGCCTCAGTCTTCTGCGCAATCGCCGGGTTGTTGACCAGCTCGCCGATGGTGCCTTCGCCTTCGTTGATCTTGTCTGTGATGTCTTGAATATTCTGAAGACTGTAGTTCAGCGAGTCCAAGGTCGACTGCAGGCGAGACAAGGTTCCCTTCAAGGAGCCCAGACCCGACTGAAGGTCGGATGAAGACTGCCCAATCACATATCGAACCTCTTGAACGATCGCTTCAGTATCCCGAAGGATATTTCCAATCGAGTCCTTGCCTGACGACGTGAGATCTTCGACGTCGTAGGTGATGCTCTCGATATTGGTCACGATTTGATTGAGTTTCGGAGAGTTCTCACCCACAAAATTGTTGACCTGCGTCACCATTTCGGTCAGGTCGTGCAGCAACGTACGCAGGCTCTCTTTGCCTTCTTCGGTCCCGAAAACGTCCGCCAATGATTTGGTGACTTGAGCGACATCGGTCGCGATGTCGTTCATTCGCGACATCAACTGTTCGATGTCGGTTCCGAGCACCACGTTTTTGATTTCGTCGCCTTCAACAAGCTGCCTGCCTTCCAGGCCGGGCGTGACTTCCAGGTAGTAGTCGCCGATGAAACTTGCTTGTTTGGCCTGAACCGACGCGCCATTCTTGAAGCCGCCATCCTTCGTCGGGATGCCTTCGTAAAGGATCACGTCACGTCGGATGGACAGGTCGACTCGGGCACTGGACCCATCGAGAGCGATCTTCTCGATCTGACCGACTGAGATGCCGGCGATGGTGACAAATGATTTTTCCGCGAGCCCAGACGCGTTGGGGAATTTGGCGTAGACCGTAATTCGATCATCGCCGCCGCTGTCGGTGCCCACCACAGACATCATATAGAGTGTGACGATCGCACCGAAAACAACCAGTAGACCCACCCGGAATGGAGTTGCGAAATCGGAAGCCTTCATTACCAAAGCACCAGGGTCAACACGTAGTCGATAAACAAGATCGCGATGCTGCTGCTCACAACCGAAGAAGTGGTGGCCTCACCAACGCCGCGGGCGCCTCCGGAGGCGTAGAAGCCTTTGTAACAGCCAATCAATGCCACGACTAGACCAAAGGCTGCGCCTTTGACAGCGCTTCCAAAGAGGTCATAGCCGTCGATGAATTCCTTGATCTTCTGCACAAAAATGCCGGGATCGATCCCCATCGTCTTCACGGCGAGCACGTAAGCGGCGCAGATGCCCACGAAATTGAAGATCAGCGTGAGGAATGGCACGGTCAAAACGCCCGCCACCACACGTGGTACAACCAGATATTGGACCGGATTCACGGCCATGACGCTCATGGCGTCGATCTGCTCGGTCACACGCATCGTGCCGATTTCGGTGGTCATCGACGATCCGGTCCTGCCGGCCACCATCAATCCGGTCAGCACCGGCCCAAGTTCCCGAACCAGCGATACGGCCACCGTGCCACCGACCAATGTTTCTGCGTTGAACATGCCAAACGCAATCACGGATTGATACGCAAGAACCAGCCCGGTGAAGAGTCCCGTGAAAGACACGATAAACAGGCTGCCCACACCGACGGAGTCGAGTGCTTGAACAAAGACGCGGATTCGGTAGGGAGGCCTGACCAACCACGCGGCGGTCTGCCCGGCCATGATCGAAATCTGGCCGATGTCCTCGACCAGCGTGATCACCTGACTTCCGATCCATTCAAACGGAGCGCGAACGATCGCAAAGCGCTCTTCAACGCTCTTTTTTTCGACGGAATTTTCCACGAAAGGTCAGTATCATA
>JBFFMO010001013.1:0-2229 GCA_041554035.1 Allomicrovenator sp.
AGTGGCAAAAACTGGCCGAAACTTAAGCACCTCGGGTTACGGGATTCGACGATCGCTGACGCCATCGCTAAATCGTTCATGGCGGCAGAAAAGGCCGACGTCAGCAGCGTGCAGGTCGAAGGAAAAACCTTTGTTCTGACCGGGAAACTCCTGCAGCTCGACCGCAAGAAAGCCGAGGCCGCACTTGAGGCCAAGGGCGCCAAGATTGGCGGCAGCGTCTCAAAAACGACCGATTACCTGGTCGCGGGCGAAAAGGCCGGTTCCAAAATGGAAAAGGCGAAATCTCTGGGCATTCCGGTGCTCACGGAAGGCGACTTGATGGTGTTGATCGGTGGAGACACCTCCAACGTCTCGGACGCCGGCGGCAGCGTTCTCGACACGATCAAAGTCCTCGACCTCTCGATGGGAACACTCAGCGACGACGGCGCGAAGGCCCTCTTGAACAACCCCAGAATTCGCGAACTCGATAAACTCGATCTGCATTATCATTATATGAGCGATGAAATGATGGAGGCACTGCGCGCGCTGCCGATCCAGGTCGACGTCTCGGACCAGCAGGATTTTGAAGAAGACCCTGAAGACCGCTACGTGGCGGTCTCTGAGTAGAATGAAGATCACGATCATCGGAAACCCCGAGAACCGCCGGGTCACGTACTTCATGGACGCGGCGCGGCGGCTTGGGATTCCGGCACCCCATGTGGTCTCGTGGCTCGATTGCCTTCGCCACGCCTCCCCATCCCAAATTTGCGACGCCGACCTGATTCGTATCGACTCCCCGGGTGAGAACTTCGACGTCGAGGCGGCGTTGGTTGCGCGCGGAGCCAGAAGCCACGGCGCCCTGCCCCCGCTTTGGACTTCCGAGCCTGAAGACCACGGCCGGATTCGTGACCAACGCCTCTGGTTCGAAGGCTTCAAAGATGTTCTTGAAGCACTGAGCCGTTGCCATGGGCGTTTCATGACACCGCCTTCCGAAATCCTTGCGATGTTCGACAAGATTCAGGCGCGGGAGCGCCATCACAGTGCTGGCGCGCCGATGCCGGGTTTCCTGGGGCAAATTGACGGGATGGCCGCGCTGAACGTTTTGGCGAAAGAACATCAGCGGATGTTCATCAAGCCGCGCTTTGGGTCCTCGGCATCGGGTGTCATCGCATTCAGAAGCCGTCCGCGTCGGCAAATGACGACGAGTGTCGAGCTTCATGGCGACGCGCTCTACAACTCTTTGAAGATCCGCACCTATACCGACGCCTCCGCGCAAGACTCGATCGTCGATGCGCTCGCCGCAGACGGCCTTTTTGCGGAGCAGTGGATCCCCAAAGCGTCCAAGGGCGGCGCATTCGACTTCCGGGTTTTTGTCGTCGCCGGACAGCCCGAACATACGGTCATGCGCGTTTCTCAATCTCCGCTGACCAACCTCCATCTGGGCAATCAACGCGGTGATGTCGACGCGTTTCGAGCGAGCCGACCTGAGGCGTTTAAGGCTGTGCAAGACGCGGCCGTGCTTGCTGCATCCGGGTTTTCTGCGCTCAGTTGTGGCGTCGACGTGGCGCTTGAGGCCACGATGAAACGGGCCTACGTGTTGGAAACCAACGCTTTTGGCGACCTGCTTCCAAATGTCTTTATCGAGGGCAAGGACACCTACACACGTTCACTTGAAGAGGCCCTCAAGCACTGATTCCACGGAATCGACCGACTCGATCTGGGCGTTCGGAGCGCGGTCGCCCGTCCACGAACGGCCGTTCGAAATCCAGACCGTTGCCCAACCACAAAGTGCGGCGCCTTCGATATCGTGCGCTGGATGGTCCCCGATCATCGCGTAGCGGGCGCCGGGCCAACGCTCGCAAGCGGCAAAGGCCTGCCTCGATGGTTTTGACACACCGATTTCGCCCGAGACCACAACATGGTCAAACGCGTCTTCAAGACCGGAACGGCTGATCTTGAGACGTTGATTGCTCGCCCCACCATTGGTAAGCAAGACGATTTTGGCCTGCTTTTTCAAGCGCGCGATCATGGCCTGGCGTCTTGGATCGGGCACACAAAATGCGCCCAAGTTGGCCTGCAAATGCTCCCACAGATCCTGTGTGGTCATCCGAAGTTCCAAAGCGTTCACGACGCGCTCGCAAAAAGGCAGACGATCTGAGCAACCACGCTCGTCAGCCACGAGCAAATCCTGCACCGATCTGCCCTCCGCACCCAAGCTTCCAAGGTAGGCCCTCATCGCTGAGTCACGAT
>JBFFMO010001014.1:0-2226 GCA_041554035.1 Allomicrovenator sp.
ACTCGTTGAGCAGCTTCAAACGGAAGTCGACGCCCTCAGGGCAAAACGAGCGGAACTTCAGCAAGAACTCCAGAGACTGCAGTGATTGAGCACCCCATGAAATTTAATCCAAAATGGTTAGTCGCTGTTCTCTTTTTGGTCGCTTGCGGTCCGGGTCAAAAGACCGCTGAGCTCCAAGAGCTTGAACGCATTCTGCAAGACCCCAACGCGGCTGCCGTGAAAGAAGCGCCAGGCGCGAGCAAGCCGTATCGCGAAGCTCGTCAGTTTCGCAGGCTTGCTGTTGAGGCTTGGGACGAAGGCAATGACGACCTCTCGCGTGAATACGCTGCGTTGGGCACGCTTCGATACCGCACCGCTGAGGCCATGGCCGACCAGGTTGCGGCAAAAGAGCGCCTTGATGCGGCCAATGCAAAGGTTTCGACAAGTAATCCTGAAGTTGAGGCGCTGAGCCGCGAGCGAAATAAGCTCGCGACTGAAGTTGCACAGCTGACTCAGCAAGTTGAAACCGCACGCAATCAGTACAACGCCCGCGTACAGCAGCAGAACCTGTCGAATTCCTCGCAGAAATCGACGGACAAACGCTCGGCCATCATCACGCGCGTTAAAGACGCTGAGGCGGCTCAGAAACAAGCAGAGGCCGTCAACGCAGCGACGCACTCGCCCGAAAAGTATAACCGTGCCCTCAACATGTTGAAGTCCGTGCGGACCTTGCTCGACCAAGGGCAGGCGAGCGACCAGATGATCCAGCAGCTGAACGAATCGGTGACGATGTTTGCGGCGGCAAAGGTCGAAGCGCAACCACTTTTCAACGCGGTCCAAGCCAAAGCCAACCCGGACGAACGTCGTAAGATGTTGCGCTCCGAGGCATCGGCCAAGCTTGGGTCTGATTTTGTGGCCTCAGAAAATCTGGGCGCGCGCCTGATACTTGCAGAGCTCTTCAACACAGGATCGACCACGATCATGGATGGGCGAAAGGGCACCATCGCTGAGGTCGCCGCGTTGCTTTCGAGCTTTGACGAATTCACCGTGTTCATCGAGGGCTACACCTCCAAGGTGGGCAATGCGACGGATAATCTGGGGATTTCGCAGAATCGAGCCCGAGTCGTACGAGACGCCCTGATTGCCGCCGGCATCAATGGAAATAGAATCGAGACTCGCGGGTATGGAAACGATCGACCTCGCTATCCCGACAATGCTCGGAATGAACGTGTCGAAATCGTCGTCACCCGCGGCAACTGATCCGGCTTCAGCGCTCGTCCAGAAGCTCGTGGCGCGTGAAGCGCCCGGGCTAGTCTTTCTGGATTCGAGCCGCGGAAACGGCCCAGGTCGACGATCGTGGGTCGCCTCAGATCCTATAGAGACCCTTAGTGAAACACCGAGCGGATTCTTCGCTGCGGGCAAACCTGTCGATCCCTTTGACTGGCTCAAATCAACCTCTGAAAAGTTCCCCTTTGTTGCGGGCATGCTTTCGTTTGAAGCGGCGTGGATGCTCGACTCGATCGGCGAATCGGTCGCCCCCACGTCACCAAGAATCTGGGCCGCTGCCTACGATGAGGTCGCCATTTTTGATCTACCAGAATCGGAGGTGTCGGTGTCGACCTCGCCGAGCTTCGCAGCGGACCTTCAGCCGCCTGACGCGATCACGTATCAAGAAGGTGTTCAGCGATGCATCGAAGCCATCTTCGAAGGTGAGATTTTCGAGGTGAATTTCACGGCCGCATTCAACGGACGCTGGGACGCCACAGGGTGGGAGCTTTACGAAGCGATGCGCTCGGGAGCGACCGGAAATCACTTTGCCTACCTGGACACCGGCGATCTGCAAATTTCCTGCGTGAGTCCAGAACAATTCCTATCGGTTCACGACGGCGTCCTTCGCACGCGCCCCATCAAGGGCACACGACGTCGAGGACAATCGCCGGCCGAGGATGCACAGCTGCGCGAAGAACTGCGCACCAGCGAAAAGGATATCGCCGAAAACGTAATGATCGTCGACTTGATGAGAAACGACCTTTCTCAGGTTTGCGTGCGGGGCTCGGTTCACGTCCCCGAACTTTGCGGGGTTGAGACCTTCGCCGGCGTGCATCATCTGGTTTCCACGGTTCAGGGCATCCTCGATCCCGAGGTGACTGCCTTGGAGGCGTTCTTGTTGTGCTTTCCCGCAGGAAGCATCACCGGAGCCCCCAAACTTCGCGCGATTGAATTGATCGCGGCTCTGGAAGCCGGTCC
>JBFFMO010001015.1:0-2223 GCA_041554035.1 Allomicrovenator sp.
CCGCCAAACATAGTGAGACAGGCAGTAGAATCACAGCCCATGAAAAAAACGCTGAAATCTTGGGTTTCAAATCACATCCGACGTCGCAGAGCCGCTGCACCTAAGCGAATCGAGAACCAACCCGCCGCGGCTGGTGCCACAAGCCCCAGAAACACACCAAGATAAGAATTCCACGCGATCTCGCCAGGTGCCTTTCCGCCAGCAATGGAGCCCCAATAGAGGGTGGCTCTGAAGGTCGCAATCAACACAAAAAGCACCAAGAACATTCCCAAAATCATGTAAATGACCGCGCCAAAAGAACTCGCGATTTTTGCGGCGTTAGGATTATAAAATTGGGGGTAAACCGCGCCCAAGCCCACGGCCATGGCCGACACCCCGAGCGTGATCGAAAAGATGATGATGCTGGCCAAGATCGCGTACACGATATTTTGAAAAACCAGCAGATTTGACGACCAAATCAAGGCCTGACCAACGATCAAGACAGGCAGGATCCCTCCCAACCACTTGCCGACAAGGAATCGGTCCAGGGATACGGGGGCCTGCATAATCAACCAGAAAGACCGGCCTTCAAGGCTGACGCCTGGGAACAAGAATCGCCCGCTGAGCGCGACCACCACAAACCCGCAAGCGGCCAGATTGAAGAAAAAGAGCCCAACATCGCCCAGAAGTCGCTCGTCCGCCGCGATTTCAAAATATTTATAATTGACCAAATAAATCACGACGATCGCGATGACGATGAGGATTTGCGACCACTGACTGGCATCACGCACAAAAACCAATTGGTCTTTTCTGACCATTTCACGAAGCGGATTTCCAACCCGGCCGCTCTTGCTCAAGTCTTCAATACGCTCGTCGAGCGTGCGTGAGCGAGAATACGTGCGCTTCAGCATCCAGTCGCGCAGCGCCGTGACCAAGCTTTGCCCGTGGCGCCCTTCTTGAGCTTTGGAAAAACCACGGTAATAAAAGCGGCGATGCGCCCAAGCCGACACAAAAAAGAAGGCCAATGGAGTCAGGTAGAGCAACCCAAGCGACCAAAAGTCGATCTCGGAGCGCCCATAAAGCAACGGCACAATCACATTCATCGCCCAATCACTGGGCAAATAAACCGTGGTGGGAGCCGCCAAAAGATTCAGCATTTCGCCAATCGACGAGAACGAGTCCGGGTTCAACAAGCGCTCGGGGCGTAAGGCCCGAATCACGATGAAAATCACGCTGAACGCCGCAAGCCCCAGGAACAGCGTCGCATCGCGGGTTCGATTGGCGGCCAAAATATTGGTCACCAAAAGCCCAATCAACGTCGCAATCACCGTGGGAATCGCCACGAAGGGAATCAACACACCGATCAGACCCAAGAAATACATGGGCCCAGCGCCAATCCCGACCCCGGCAGCGATGAAAATCGGAAGCCCAAAGATGAAAATCACCCATGAGGACTGAGCCAAGGATTCCACAAAACGAGCCGAAAAGAACATGTCTTTGGGGATCGGCTTGGTCATCAAAAACTCAAGCTCGTCCGCCAAATAGAACGTCGAAAAGACGGTCACGATATTTGAAAAAACCAGAAGACCCAAAAAAATCAAAAACGAGATCGAGAGCAAACGCTGAATCAGCAACTCGCCCACAGGCTCAATTTTAAGCGCTTCAGTGACCACCCAATGGCTGGACCGAAACAACATCGCCCAAAAAATCAGACTCAACGCCGCAAATGCCGGGATGCGGTATTTACCGTCTTGCTCCGAGCGCAGTGCCCCCTTGAGCGTGCGAAATTTCACGCCGATTAGAGTTCCAATCACAGGATTTCCTCGTCTCGCGTGCTTTCGTAGACTTCAGCGTTGCCAAATCGGGTCGCAACCCGCTCCGCGCGTTGGCCTTCGGTCTCTTCGGTGATTTGCAAAAACACCTGTTCCAGGCTGGCCTTGGACGAGCCGGTTTCGGTGCGAAGCTCTTCCATCGTCCCACGCGCCATGACTTTGCCGTGCGTGATGATGGCGACCTGGTCGCAGATTTCCTGGGCCACTTCCAATGTGTGGGTGGACAACAAGATCGTCATTCCATCTCGCTCAGTCAGGCGACGAAACAAGGTCTTAATCAGGCGGTGTCCCTTGGGATCCAAACCCACCATGGGTTCATCGACCACCAAAAGCTTGGGTTCGGGCAGCAACGCACCGGCAAACGTGACGCGTTGTTTCATGCCGTGCGAAAAGCTCTCGATCAACGAATCAG
>JBFFMO010001016.1:0-2222 GCA_041554035.1 Allomicrovenator sp.
AAATAGTGCTGGCGAGTTGCTGAGAAAGAATCTGGTCACGTCGGATAATGTGCTGGCTGCCATGAAAGAAGTGCGTGGCTCGCAGCGGGTGACCGACCAAGATCCTGAGGGCAAATATCAGGCCCTGGAGAAGTACACCAAAGACCTTACGGCCCTTGCCAAACGTGGGAAATTGGATCCTGTGATCGGCCGTGACGAAGAAATTCGTCGCTCGCTTCAGGTCCTAAGTCGCCGTACCAAAAACAACCCTGTGCTCATCGGTGAGCCCGGCGTGGGTAAGACTGCCATCGCTGAGGGCATCGCGCTGCGAATCGCCGCAGGCGACGTTCCAGAAAGCCTCAAGGATAAGCGCGTTCTGTCGCTTGACCTCGGTTCAATGGTTGCGGGGGCGAAATTCCGGGGTGAATTTGAAGAACGTTTGAAGGCTGTTCTTCAGGAAATCACAGCGTCAGAAGGCCAAGTGATTCTGTTTATCGACGAGCTTCATACGCTTGTGGGTGCGGGTGCGGCAGAAGGTTCGATGGATGCTTCGAATATGCTCAAGCCTGCTCTTGCACGCGGAGAACTGCGAAGCATCGGTGCCACGACCTTGCGTGAATACCGAAAATACATCGAAAAAGATGCCGCCTTGGAGCGTCGTTTTCAGCCGGTTTTGGTCGAAGAACCCACCGTCGACGATACGGTGACGATTCTTCGTGGCCTCAAGGAGCGATACGAAGTCCATCATGGCATTCGGATTGCCGACGCGGCTCTGGTCGCTGCGGCTCATCTTTCGGACCGCTACATCAACGACCGTTTTCTGCCCGATAAAGCCATCGACCTTGTCGATGAAGCTGCAGCCGGCGTGAAGATGGAACTTGAGAGCATGCCGCAAGATATCGATCGTGCGGAACGCCGCATCACAAGCCTTGAGATCGAACGCCAGGCGCTCAAAAAAGAACGCGATGACGCGAGTAAAAAACGCATGCAGGAGGTCGAGCGTGAAATCGCCGAAGTTCGCGAATCTGTGGGCGGCATGAAGGCCCAATGGATGAGCGAGCGTGACCTGATCAAGGACCAGCGCCAACTCAAGGAGCGGCTCGAAGAGCTCCGTATGGAGTACGATCGGGTCGAGCGTTCCGGGCAACTGGATCGCGCCGCCGAAATTCGTTTCGGCCTGCTTCCAGCGGCCGAAAAATCGTTGGCCGAACACGACGAAAAACTGAAGGCCATTCAGGCCAACGGCAGCTTTCTTCGTGAAGAAGTCACCGACGACGATATCGCTCGAATTGTGGCGCGTTGGACGGGTGTGCCGGTGACAAAGATGCTCGAAAGTGAACAACAGAAATTGTTGCAACTTGAAGATCGCCTGCATGAACGCGTGATTGGTCAGGAAGAGGCCGTGGAAGCTGTCGCTGACGCGGTGCGACGGGCTCGAAGTGGTCTTCAGGACCCGAACCGCCCCGTCGGTTCGTTCATCTTCCTCGGACCCACAGGCGTGGGTAAAACCGAGCTTGCTCGAGCCCTTGCTCTTCAGCTTTTTGACGACGAAACGAATATGATTCGGGTCGATATGTCAGAATACATGGAGAAACATTCGGTCTCGCGTCTGATCGGTGCGCCACCCGGTTATGTCGGTTACGACGAGGGCGGTTATTTGACCGAACATGTGCGTCGTCGGCCTTATTCGGTGGTCCTTTTTGATGAGATCGAAAAAGGCCATCCCGATGTCTTTAACGTCTTCCTCCAGATTCTGGACGACGGTCGTTTGACGGACGGAAAGGGCCGAACGGTCGATTTTAAAAATGTCGTTATTATTATGACATCGAATGTCGGCAGCCATTTCATCCAAGAATTTGGCCAAACGGATTGGAAGAAAACCGAAGATTTGGTCATGAACGAAATGCAGCAAACCTTCAGGCCTGAATTCCTGAACCGCGTCGATGATGTGATTTTGTTCCACGCCCTATCGCGTGAACATATGACTCATATTGTCGAGATCCAGCTGAAGCGATTGGACGGTCTGTTGGCGGAACAGGATCTTAAAGTCAAGCTCACGGATGCTGCGAAAGTCCTGCTTGGAGACCATGGTTACGACCCGGTCTACGGCGCTCGTCCGCTGAAACGTGTGATCCAAAAGGAAGTCCAAAACAAGCTCGCCAAGCTTCTATTGGGCGGCAAATTCCTGCCTGGAGACACCATCTTGCTGGATGCCGTGGACGACGAATTGGTCTTTGAACGTG
>JBFFMO010001017.1:0-2221 GCA_041554035.1 Allomicrovenator sp.
AGGAAGAGGTGTGGGACACGATGGAGCCGGTGATTGCCGGTACCTTCGAAGCCTTTGCCAATGGCAAGCATGTAACGCCCGCGGGCCAGTTCCCGCGCATCCCATATGCCGAAGCGATGCTCAAATACGGCGTGGATGCGCCTGACTTGCGCTTTGGCCTCGAGCTCACGGATGTCACCGAGATCGCTGGGAACAGCGGTTTTCAGGTGTTTAAGGAAACCGTCGCAAACGGCGGATTCATTCGCGGCATTCGCGTGCCCAATGGAGCGAGCATCCTCAGCCGTAAGATGATCGACGACATGGAGCCTTTTGTGGGCATCTATGGCGCGAAAGGTCTGGCTTGGGTCAAGGTCAACGAAGACGGCTGGAGCGGCGGCATTTCGAAGTTCTTTACGGACGACGAGAAAGCAGCGTTTGAAAAAGCATTCGACGCCAAACCCGGCGATGCGCTCTTGATGGTCGCAGCCAAGCCTTCGGTTTGCTGCGCTGCTCTGGGCAACTTGCGTAAGAAGCTCGGCCAAGATTTGGGTCTTATCGACAAAGACGTGTTCAACTTCTGTTGGATCACCGATTTCCCGATGTTTGAATACGACGAAGATGAGGGTCGTTTCTACGCGATGCATCACCCGTTCACGAGCCCACGCGCAGACCAATTCCACCTTTTGGAATCGGATCCACGTAATGTGCAGGCGCAGGCCTACGACTTGGTGCTTAACGGCAGCGAAGTCGGCGGTGGCTCGATTCGAATTCACAACGAAGACGTCCAGAAGAAGGTCTTTTCGTTGCTCGGCCTGACCGAGGCAGAAGCCCAGGCAAAATTTGGGTTCCTCTTGGACGCGCTGACTTACGGCACACCTCCCCACGGCGGCATCGCCTTTGGAATGGACCGTTTGATCATGCTGCTGACGCGCTCTGAGAGCATTCGAGACGTGATTGCGTTCCCGAAAACTCAGCGAGCCGCAGACGTGATGGCGTCCGCACCAAACCTTGTCGACGAAAAACAGCTCGCGGAACTCTCGATCAAGGTCGTGGGCGTCTTCGACAAAAAGTAATTATCGCATTCGCGGCGCTTAATGCCGCAAATTGACATGCCGGCGCGGCCTTCTTTATGGTACGCCGTCTTTTTCCTTATCTCTGCCCGGCGATATTCGCGGGTACCAACGCTCTGAGTGGTCCTCCCATGCCAAGAACGTTTAAAGCTACCGTTATTCTGATCGTCGCGATTTGCGCGCTGGCACTGTTGACTCTGGTCAACCTTTTCCAGACCAACTCGGCCCAGCGAACGGCTCTCGACCTCAAAAAGCAGGTCGACATTCTCAACTCTTCCAGCGAACGCATCCTGAAACGACTCGACGACGGCGTCGCGGTTCAGGGAGGCAATGGCTCGCAAGGGAATTCAAACGGCACCAATACTGACAAGTATGCGGCCGCGTTGAACGATCCAAATAACATCTTGAAAGCTGCCAAGGACCTCAAAATCCCGGCAGATGCCAAGATGGGTGGGACGCTTCGCGACTTCCTCAGCGATACGCCAAAGGGGTACAACTGGCTTACTGAGAACTCGGTCGACGTCGCCAATATTCAAGCGATGGTCCATGCTGGTTTTGCTCGGCGGGACTTTTCGGATCCCGACACATGGGTTCCTGACCTCGCGTACAAAGTTGAAGTCAGCCCTGATTTCCTTGAATACACCATCAGCATTCGAGAAGGCGTCTACTGGCACACTCCCACTGGAGTGGATTACTCGAACCCAAAGAACGCTTGGCTTAAAGAGCCTCACGAACTTACGTCCGAGGACTGCGCTTTTTATTATCAGCTGATTCAAAATCCACAGGTTGAGGCTGGCTCGACCAAATCGTATTACGAGGACATGGACCGCGTCGAAATCGTAGACCGATACACGTTCAAGGTGATCTGGAAGCGACGAACCTATTCGTCGCTTGAAACCACGATCGGTTCTTACCCCTTGCCCAAATGGATCTACTCCAAGGATGAAACTGGCGCAGACCTCGCCCCAGAAACTCTTGGACTTAAGTTCAACTCGCATTGGGCATCAAAATACGCGTTGGGCGTTGGGCCTTACCGATTGGTGGAAGCCCGTGCTGGCGAGCGCGTGATCCTGGAAAGAAACCCACAATATTTTGGGGATCATTATCCGATCGAACGCATCGAGTATTCGATCGTCAAGGATCCTGAAGCCGCCTACCTGAAGTTGAAAGCC
>JBFFMO010001018.1:0-2219 GCA_041554035.1 Allomicrovenator sp.
GCCACCGAACCGCTGTCGCTCAGGCCTTCCCAAGCGTTGTTGGCCGGCTCGCCAGGTTCTGCGCCAGGAACGAACTGGTTGTCTTGCTCACCCGAGACCAAGATGACTTCCGACTGGTCGATCTTCTCGAAGATTTGTTCGTAGGTCTTGGGGCTGTCGTGATTGATGAGTGCTCGAACCAACTGGGTCGTGGCATTCGACATTTCACGGAAGAACGAAGGCATGGCGTTCGTGACGATATCGAGGTGCTTGGTGCCGGCAGGGTCGTCGCTGTTCACCGCTGCGCGTGCGTCCCACATGGCGCTGTCGATGTAGGCGTAGGAGTCACAGCCGTTCATGAAGACGATCGAATATTGGCCTTCAACCCATTTGCCCTTTTGGGCTAGAGCGCGAACGTTTGAGCCCAATCCAGCGTGGCCGTTGTAGACGATGAGGTCTGCGTCGCCCGAAAGGTTTTCGTATCGTGTGGTGAATGACGCCGGAGCGGTTCGCACATTGTCGACCAAAATGGCCACGACTTCGACGGTTTTTCCGTCGGACATGACGCCGCGGAAGGTAATGTCGGGAGCTGCAACGCCAGGTGCGTTTGGCACCAGTTCTGGCGTGGTTACGACATCGCCAAGGATCGACATCTCGGTCTTCATGACCGAGATAAAACGATTATAGGCCGAAATACCAGCGTCCGAAGATGAGGTGGCTCCGTCTTCGTATTTGCCGAAAACAGCGACGACCTTGAGCGCGTCGTCTTCCCAGACCTTATCGTACTCGGGGTATTTGCCCGACGTGTTGATATCGCTGAGCGTCACGGTGGCGGTCGTCGTGAGCGTCACGCCTTCTTCGAATGAACAACCACTTCGGTTGGGTCGGAAATAGTACCACATGCTTCCCGAGTCGACTTCGTGAGCGCCAAAATCGACACAGCTGTGTCCGTATTTTTCGGCAAACTCGTTCAACGAGTCTTGGCTCATGTTCACCGGCAATGTCAGGTCGTAGCTCGATGGAACGTTGGTCTTGCTGCCCCAGGCAACAGGCAAAATAGCGTGGTACGAAACTTTGGTCGTCCCGTCGGCCAGGCGTTCGCTTTGGATATCCGAGAGTGTCATCGTGTCCAGGCGACCCACAGCGTTCGAGCCGTTCAGGTGCCCAATCGTGTAGAGCATTTGGTCTTCGATCTGCGCTTCAGGTCGCCACGAAGACGTGGTGATGAGTTCTCCATCGAATTCGAAATCAACAAAAACCGCAACAGCACTGGCGTCGCCCTTATTATCGACCGCTTTGACATAGTCAGCGTCAGCGACCGCAAGGTTTCCATCGGGTTCGGCATCTGACCCGCAGGCAGAGGCGAACATCAGGGCAGCACAGGCGAGGGGCAGGGTATTTCGAAGTGGCGAGAAACGCATGGGAACTCCGTAGGCATGGGATGATGCAGGATACTATTGCAGCACTCGTGCCATCTTGGTTGATTGACCTGTTTTTATTAAGTGGCCAATTTATAACATGAATTATGGAACTATATTAAGGGTGGGTGCGGGTGTGGCAACTCGAGTTGCCACTTCTAAAGGCTCGCCTGCAACTCGGCTAGCCGCTTGAACTGGTCGACGATCGAAAGTTCTGGGTCAAAATACTCAAAAAACTTGTCGAGCGATGCCGTGACCGGAGGTCGTTCGGTGATTTCAGCCCATTTCAAAAATGGGACGAGGAATGGGCGTGCGGTGGCGACTTCGTGCCGCAAAAGCAAAGCTGTCGCTCCGCCGTTGGCAAGAAACCCACTCGATTCGTACGCCGCGAAGACGAGTTCTTTGTCGTAGGCGACCATCCTTGGTTCAACCGACCAACCGTTCGGGCCACTCGCCAAAATCGCGTATTGGGCTCGAGTATCGGCGTTGAAGGGCAGGCCAACACTGCCCACATTCACAGCCAGACCTTCGGCCAGATGCCATTGAGCTGGGCGATGGGTATGTCCACAGACCAACACGTCGCCGCCGCTTTCGACCAGGTATCTCTGAACCTTCGCATCTTCGGTCCACGGTCCCAAACCTTCGTTATAAGATGACGGTGAGCCATGGAAGATCTTGACGGTTTCGGCAGTGGTTGGACTGGTCGAGAACGGAAAAGAGTCAATGTACGCGATATCGCTTTCGTCCAGCTCCGCTGCCATCCAGCGCGAACATCCCCATTCTTCGGCTTCGAGCCATTCGGCGGGGACTTCGCGGCGGCGA
>JBFFMO010001019.1:0-2219 GCA_041554035.1 Allomicrovenator sp.
GCAAAACCTCTTGGGTAATCATGTTGGAATACGCGACGACGCGAGGTGTTGCTCTTGGCTTCAAAAATGGCCCAGATTCGCTGGTCCGGAAAACGTCCACGCATGGCTTGCATGGTCGCCTCGACGGCGGTTGGATGATGCGCAAAATCGTCAAAAACCATGATGTCGTTCACCGTTCCGACGAGCTCCTGACGTTTTCGCGTGGCTTTGAACGTCGAAAAAGCGGCGCGAAGCACTTCCAGGTCGGCCCCTTCGTCCAGACAGATGGCCAGAGCCCCAAGCATGTTGCGCAGGTTGAACTCGCCCATTGCCGGCAAGCTGAAGGTGCCCAAGTCGACACCATCCAGGGTGACCTTCGCCGACGAAAGTTCGCCGTATTCTGGTGAACTCGCGCGCAGGTTATTATGGGGACCAAACCCAAAGAGCCTGCGTTCGCACGTTGCGTGGGCACTGACCTTGAGCGCTCGAGCGTCGTCGCCGTTCACCCAAAGCGTGCCGTCTGCAGGCATGAGGTCTACCAGTCGCTTAAACACGTATTCGACCGACGCGATGTCGGGATAAATGTCGGCGTGATCGTATTCGAGGTTGTTGATCGTCGCGCGGAACGGTGCGTAGTGCCAGAACTTCGGGACCTTGTCGAAATACGCTGTGTCATATTCATCGCCCTCGACCACAAAGGCCTCGCCTTCCCCGAGGCGATAATTGGAGCCGAAATTGCCAGTGATTCCACCGACCATAAAACTTGGGTCCATCTTTGCCTGAGTCAGGCACCAGGCCACCATGCTGGTCGTTGTGGTCTTGCCGTGCGTGCCCGTGATCACCAGATTGCGCGTGTCTGACATGAAAAAGTGCCGCAACGCCTCGGGAAAGGACATGTAGACAAACCCGCGCTCCCGCATCGCCACGGCGTCCGCGTAGTCTTTTCGGACGACGTTTCCGACAATGACCAGGTCAGGATTCCAGTCCAAGTTGGCCTGATCGTAGCCCAACATGATTTCGATGCCCTGATCTCGAAGCCAATCGCTCATCGGGGGATAGGCCATGGCGTCGCTTCCACGGACGTCGTAACCGCGCGCCTTGAGCATCGCAGCCAGACTGCCCATGCCGGTGCCGCAGACCCCAATGATGTGGATCTTGTGAATTGTGTCGGGAAGTTCTGGAAAAGCACGCGGGGATTGAGCGGTCACGTCGACTCCATGTTGTTTGTGCGCGTCCATGCGCTACGCGGTCATTGGGCGGAAACGAATTCCTGAAAGGCGGCTGATTTTTCGTCGTCGAAGGGCTCAAGCACGAGTTTCATGCCCCGATGCCGACGGCCTCCCTCGGTGACTTCGCTCACAGCTGCCTTGATGAGGAAGCGGTCTTTGGTGTTGGGATGGTGGACTTCGAGCATCACCTCAGCCCCAACGGGATGGGGCTCGGGGCTGCGATAGAAGATGCCACCGCTGGGCACGTCATTGGCCGCAAAGCTCTCCAGGACATTCTGGTCCTTAATATGGACCTTGAGTCGGGGCAGATTGTGGTCATGAACGGCCTGTCGCAATTCAGGATCTTGTTCGAGCTGGCCGGTCACGTAGTCGCGCCATGTCTCGTTCACCTGCGAGCCTACCGGAAAGATCTGGATTCCCATGCCTGCAGGGATTCCGCGTTCTTCAGCGTCTGCGGCGTTGATGCGATGCGCGATCAATCCGAGGACCTCAATGAGTTCTCCGGTTTGCGTCGTCAGGCTCATTCGCGCAATTCGCCTCAATGGCAGCGGATCGGGGCTGACGATGAATAGACCGCGATAGGAGATGTTTTTCGTCTGATACTGCTCGAATCCACCTGGAACGGACAATTTGATGTCCAAGGCGATACTGATGCGCGGGTCGCGACGACTGGATTTTCCCATTTTCGACTGCCTGACTGGAGTATTTAACCACTATACGGGCGAGTCAGTGGAACGTGAAGTCGATATCGAACCGCGTTCTGCGGTCGCCGGTCGACTTTGGGAATCGAAGGCGTTGGATTCTTCCGACCATGCACGATTCGACCTGCCTTGAACGAAGCTGCGAGCGAGTGACTTCAACCTTGGACGGCTTGCCGTTGCCTTCGACCTGAATGCGGAAATTCACGTTCCCTTCCATCCCTGGGACCTTCCTCGCGACCTCGTCGTAACAGGGCATGAGGGTCCGTGCGGAAAGGGTCGACGAGATTTGGCCCGGAGTAAGAGGGCTTGA
>JBFFMO010001020.1:0-2216 GCA_041554035.1 Allomicrovenator sp.
CTGCCAGGGCATGGGATCGCTTTGGGCCCACACTTCATGGAGCGTCGGTCCGTCGATCAGTTCGGTCGCCATGTACATGTCGCCTTCGGGCGCGGTTCCCCAATCGAAGAGGTGAATCGTGTGCGGGTCCTGCAGCCGCGCAACGAGCTTGGCTTCGCGTTCGAATCGCAGTTTGGCTTCGGCCAGCTTTTCGGGGCGAGCGTTCGTGGGCGCAAGGACCTTGAGCGCGACGTCGCGGCCCAGATCCATCTGATGCGCCCGGTACACGCATGCAAATGCGCCGCGCCCGATGATTTCATCGATGCGATACCGGTCCAAAAATACGGTGCCGACTAAGACATTTGACATTCAACGCCTGCGAAAAAGAACGCGTTCTCTAGTGGACCACCAAGTCGGTACCACAACCAGAAAGAAAGAAGCAGCAAGAGCAGATGCCACCGCATCCACCCAACGGCGATTCAACTTAGCCGCAATATGGCGGTCAAATGGATCCGTCAGCGACACTGGTCTGTCCTGCAATAAATAAACATCGAGCAAAAGGGCAAGCTGCCATACGTTCAACCTCAGGAAACGACCCACGCCATCCCAAATCTGCCAGGCTTCGTCCGCGTCTTTTTGGAACGTGACCTCACGAATGGCAGAGAGCACGGGTCCCAGATCCAGCGGTTCGTGAGGGGCAGGTGTGTAGGCGTTTACCAACTCAAAAAAATCATTGCGCCCGACTTCGTTCACGCCCATGACGACCGCCATGACGAGGTAACGTCGGCCGAAACCCTCGGTCGCGAATCGTCGCGTCGAGGTCTGCAAGTGTCCGGGCAGGGTGACCCATGCTCCAGTCTGTCTTACCCGTTGGGCAAAACGTTGGTCCTCAAGGAAGGGAAGTGACGCGTCGAAACCTCCCACGGCATCGTAGAGCTTACGATGCACCAGAAATCCCTGGTCACCGTTGATTGTGAAAGGGCGGTTAATCTTGGACTTGGCCGAAAGGAATCGAAACCCGGGATGGCCAGAATCGGGCCCCACAAATTCGAGTGGAAAATGTCCTGCGGTTGACGAGCCCAAAGGGTCGATATGGTCCAGGGCGTTTTTGATCAGGTAGGGATCGCCGAGTCGCGAGTCGGCGTGCAGGAAGAAGATCCATTCGTGTTTGGCGTGCTCCGCGCCCAGATTGAGCTGCTCGGCACGACAGGGGTGATGGTTTTGAACGACTGTCGCTCGCCCTGACGCCAGCTGACAGGTCAGGTCGGTCGAACCGCCGTCGGATACAATCATCTGAAGTTCGATTCCCTTTTGGTTAGCGAGATCACTCAGAAGGTCCGGTAACGAGAGGGCCTCGTTGTATGTGGGGATGACGATCGCGACAGACTTCATAGGCGCTTTGATGCCACGTTGAGGTCGTTGGTGGCAATTTGGAGGTCAGTCTTTGCCAAACATGCTTGAAAGGCCGCCAAGCTTGTCGCCGATGCCGTCGGTCACTGAGTCCATCACCGATTCACCCGCCATGAAACCTTTGACTTGCCCACCCATCGGGGCGGGGAGCTTTTCGCCGAGGAACTCGATCACAACATCGACGACCTTGACTGCCACTTCCCGGCTCACACCGGTACGCTCGACAACTTGCTGAATTAGTTTTTCTTGCATGACAGGCTCACTTGGTTTCGAAGGTTAGCGGGACTTTGAGGATCACCGGCGCATCGGCGCCGACTCCCGGGAAGGACAATGACTCAAATGCCCTCACTGCGCACAACGCAAATTGAGTGTCTTTGATGGAGTTTTCGAGCACTTTTGTGGATGAAACTTTGCCGTCGGCCTCGATCACCACCTGCACGACCAACGTGGCTGAGCCACTGGGCGTCGATGTGTTTTGAAAACACGTATTAAAGCTGCGCTGGTTGGCACGGACGACTTCCAAAAGATCCGCGGTCGAGACGCGTCGAGAGGGCGGATCCATCAGTTTTGCCACCATATTGGGAAACGACGAATCGAGTCCGAGCCACACGTTGATGATCAATGTGTTCTTGGTCCGAACTCGGAAATCCAGGGTCCTTGCGACGTCCAAGACGCACGTGCGCGCGGGCTCGGATTCGATCGTGGTGTCGGCGAAAAACACAGAGTCGACCCGCCCGTTTTCGAGAATGCGGATGTTCAGGCGTGCTGTGTCGCCATTATTCACGCGCGCCGAAGCGGGCACATGATCGACATAACATTTATGAAAA
>JBFFMO010001021.1:0-2215 GCA_041554035.1 Allomicrovenator sp.
AAGGACCCGCCTGTCGAGAAGATCGAGAAAAAAGATCCACCAAAGGCTGAGGAGCCAACAGGCACCGGGATTTTGAATATCGCTTCCAAGCCGGTTGCCCGCGTGTACATCGACAACCAGGATACCGGGCGTTACACCCCACTTATGAATTTCAAGATCAAGTCGGGTAAACACAAGATCAGTCTCAAGAACACTGACTTTGGGCTCGATAAGACCTACTACGTTGACGTTTCAGCGGGTGAGACGAAGAAGATCATCAACAAACCATGATGACCGGCATTTTGACAGGTGGTGAGGCGTGAAGAGCGGGCAGAGTGTCGGCGTGTCGGAATACACCACTTATTGTGCTGTATGTACGACCCTGATGAAGGACGACCCGGACAAGTGTCAGGATTGTGGTGCGGCTCGTCCACCTGCAGGTTGGGCACTTTTGCAGGGGTCGCCTTACCCCTGGCTCGGTCGAATCCTCGACGGCCGCTATCTTCTGAATCAGTTTCTTGGGGATGGTGCAACCGGCTACGTCTATCGCGCACAAGCGATGCAGATTCATCGACATTTTGCGGCCAAGATTGTCGACACTCGCCGCTATGGCAAGCCAGAGTTCGAACAGGAATTGCTGCGTCGCTTTCGACTTGAAGTCGAGGCGATGAGCCGGATGCGCAATCCGCACGTGGTCAATATCTATGAGGCGATGCAGCTTCAAGATAGCGTGTTCGTGCTTTTGATGGACTTTGTGGACGGTCGCACGCTGCAGGATCTTTTGGATCGAGTCGGACGAATCAAGTACCAGCGGGCCCTCGACATCGTTCGGCAAATTGCCAATGGCCTCTACGAGGCGCACACACTTGGCTTTATCCATCGCGATTTGAAGCCCGACAACATCATGATCGAGCGGCTGCCCGCCGCTGGTTTTTTCGCACGGATTTTGGATTTTGGCATCGTCCACATGATGGACTCGGTCGCCGATACCGCGGGTTTCCGAGGCATGCCGCTTTATGCGAGCCCGGAGCAATGTGTGGGCGATCCCAAGATCGACCACCGAAGCGATATCTACAGCCTCGGCTGCGTGTTTTTCCATTGTGTGACCGGTCAGGCTCCGTTTCCTGGGACGGAGAGTCTGCGCGTGATGGACGCGCATGTGAATGACGAGCCGCCCAATATTTTGGATGTGCTTCCCAATGCACGCATGCCCGCGTCACTGAACACGCTCTTGATGCGCATGTTGGCCAAGGATCCGCGCAAACGCCCGCAGACCATGCAGGAAGTGATTCAAGCGATCGACCGCCTTCTGATGGAACCAAGCCTGGAAGAGCCGACCAACGACCAGCCCCCAATTCCGGGATTGGCCCAGGAGACCGAGACCGGCCTCTTTGATCTGTCCCTTCGGGTTGAAACGGGTGATTTTCCGCGAGCGAGCCTGGGCGAGGCATCTTCATCTGGCGCCACCAAGATTGTGCGTCCGATCATTGAAGTTCGTTTGCCCGAGGCTGTGAGCAGCGAGGTGAAGGGATTTACGGCGACCGCCTTGAACCGCGCCGGTGAACTCGCCGCCGCCGCCGATCAGCTGAACCGGGTGCATCTGCTCAGCCTCAAGAATGATGGTTTTTTTCAAACCCTTCAGCCGGCCCCTGGCCTTGTGACCGCGATTTTCATCGACTCTGCGGCAGAGCGGGTTTTTGCTGCTGAAATGGATGGTGCGATTTACGCATGGGACACTAAATATCCCGACCGCGAACCCAAGAAAGTCTTCTCGGTGGCCGACCGCGTGTATGCAATCTGTTTCGATTCTCGCGGCCAGCGAATCTTGTGCGGGACGGAAAGCGGTCAGGTTATCATCCATGACCTGAACAAAAACACCACGACGACGCTGATTCCAAGCGGGCCTTCCATCAGCGCATTGAGTATCTCGCCCACCGAGAACAAGGTGTTGATTGGATATTGGGGAGGCGGGCTTGAACTGGTCGACCTTCACAGTAAGCGCGCCAAGAAGCTCGACGCGTTGCCTGCAAACCCAGTATCCATGGTCATCTCAGACGACGGTTATATCGCCGCGGTTCTGGACGGAAATCAGAATGTCCGAATTCTTTCGTTGATCCACGGATCGTCGTTCTTCGAGATCACCGCCGAAGTTGCTCACCTCAGGGCCCTGGCGTTTGATCAGAAGTCCCAGCTCTTGGGCATGGGAATCCAAAAGACCGCCGTGACTCTGTGGGAT
>JBFFMO010001022.1:0-2214 GCA_041554035.1 Allomicrovenator sp.
CAATAATCGGTCACGGTCACACACGAAGCTCCGGGCGGCACACGGCCGTGCATCGTGTTCAGAAGCTCGCCCTTGCGTTTCAGGTGTTCGGAGTCATCGATGCGCGCAAGGTCTTTCGCGATCGCCTTCTCGCGCCGCTGAAGTTTCTTTCGCGCGTGTTTCAGTAGGGTGTTGAGCTCTTTGGCTTCGTCGTCCTTGGCTTCTTGTCTTTTCCCCTGGGCGACCAAATCCGCGATATGATTCGAACGTTCCCCAGCGGGAACATCATCAAGAATTCCTTTTCCGTTGGCCCAGTCTCCTTCCGGGACGCTCCAATCATGGTGGATCCGCACACGCTCGTTGGTACGATGGGAGCCCAACACCTTGCCGTTTAACACCAGCGTGAGATTGGACCATCGAAGCGACGTCTCCAGATAGAGGTGCAGCGTTTCGCCGTCGCGCTCAAAGCTCAGGTCGACGATGCGGTCGGTTTCAAAAACACTGGCGCCAGAAAAAAACGAAGGCAGCAGCCATTTGCGCATCAACATCGTCAAGGCATCAGCGGGCAACGCATCTTTGGCTTTGCGCTCAATAAGGTACATTCGCGCCCAATTGAGGTCACAACTCACCACAAAATAATGGGTCTCTCCGGGACCCCGCGTTTGGAAAACCCAGGTTCCGGGGGCGACAACCCAAACGGATTGAACCGCTCCGCGCGCTGTGTTCATTTCTTCGGCGAGGCCGACAAGGTCTTGATGGCTAAGAATCACTTCATTTCTCAATTGGCCAATTTTGATTTCGGGGCCACACAGTGTAGAACTTTCAGACTCTAGGAGTCGTTCAAGCCGTTCAAGGAAGGACGGAGGAAAACATGAAAAAACTATTGATGATATCGCTCGTGGCTTTGATTTGTGCCTGTTCAGGCGCCGACGCCAAGAAAGAAGAAAATATCAAGAACGCGGATTGGCATTACCAGATGGGAGCCGGGTATTTTGGTTCTCAGGAAATGCCTCTGGCGATTCGTGAGCTTACGACATCCCTTGATATGAACCCTGAACATGCCGAGGCTCACCACCTGCTCGGTTTCATCTACATGGGGCGTCGGGATTACCAGAAGGCCCTCTCACACTTCGATGCTGCGGTGCGGATCAAACCCGATTTCACCATTGCACGAAATAACCGTGGTTCGGTCTACCTGTTCATGGAGCGTTGGAAGGATGCGGAAGCGGATTTCGAGGCGCTGCTCGACACCCCTCTCTATCCAACGCCAGAACTCGCCCACAACAATATCGGCTGGGCCTATTATAACCTTAAAGATTACTCGCGCTCGCTTGAGCACTTTAAGATGGCGACCTTCCTGAAACCCCAGCTCTGCATTGCTCACAACAATACCGGTTTGGCTTACCTTGCTCTCGGCTCGAGGATGGAAGCAGCGGAAAGTTTTCAACGCGCCATCGAAAAGTGCCCTGATAACTATGCCGAGCCGCATATGCATCTAGGCAAGATGATGGTCGAGGATAACCATCCCAAAGCACGAGCCGAGTTCGAGCGCTGTTACGAACTTGAGCCAGAATCAAACCTTGGCCGCCGATGCCGTCAGTACCTTCAGATTCGATAGGTCCACGATTAGCGACGGCCCTCTAGGTTCTTGATGATCGCCTGAGCGACCTCGCGGGCATATTCTTCCTCGTCGTTGTCCGACAAGACCCTCGCAAACCACTCTTTTTGCCCTTTAGCGTCAGCATTGGCGACGATCTTCAGGTATTTCACCCGGAGACTGTCCGAGTAGGTCACGTAATGCTGTTTTTCGTCTCGCTCTTCCCAAATCAGCGGTTCGCACCGCAAATTATGAGGCGAATTCGAGAAGTTCAGCCGCGCCCAGACCACGTCTTCTTTGGTCGCGACCATCTTCAGCGCATCGAGCACGGCACATTTTTCGTTAAGCTCAAGCTCCTGATCGAGCTTTCCTTTCAAGATGTCGTGGGAGGAATCGTCCTCGATCTGTCGAGCAACCCAGTACGCCAAGATACGTGTATGAAGATCGTCGGACGAGAACTTGGTGTGGATCAGTGGCAACGTCAGTGGGGAAGCCAGAAGGGCGAGTCCGCGAAACGCGCCTTCGCGTGCCTCGGGATCTTTGGATTCAGTCAACTTCTTGAGCACTTCGATCGTCTCAGGCGAAGATCCCAATTTGCCCAGGGCGACAGCGGCATCACCACGAACGCTGGCGGATGG
>JBFFMO010001023.1:0-2213 GCA_041554035.1 Allomicrovenator sp.
GATAGCGACGAAATTGAACTTCGTGCACAAGAGTCGAGCGCTCAAATCAACCGGCTATTGAAATTTCCAATTCCACTCCTCAGCCGCTTTGGCGCGTTCTTCGCGGCAGCGATTCCTTACGGCAAACCTAAATTTGACGCGTTGCCGAGCTCTATTCGAAACGCCGCACAAGACGCGGGATTTCGCCCCATCTGCAACATGTGGTGGGGCCATTGGCCCTTTCCGACGATGCTAAACACCCCACAATTCATGGGGCCCGAGGGTTTCGTTAAACTTGAAGCATACCAGGGCAAACGCTTCTACATGCGTACCTTGTTTACGGACGGCACTGCCATTTCGACGAGTAATAACCCCAAAGGAAATGGAAATCTGCGAACGACACACATCGACTCCGTCGGTGATTTTGGTCAAGATTATGTCGCGCATCTGGAAGCCGTACGCAATTACATGCAAGCCATCGATGCGCGCCCCATCTACACGCCGGACCGCGAGGGTGTGCGGAATTCGTTCGCAGTCTTCAACCATCTGCACTTTCCGGCCGGTGACGTTGTTACGATTCTCATCACGCAATTCACGTTGATTGCCCTTCTCATTTGGCTCATCTCTCTGCTGACGGGCTCCTAGCTTCGCCGCGTACTCACGGAGTAGTTGGTTGACGCCCCAAGACTGGCATGTGACGTTCGCGCCGCACAAATTGCGGAGCGCAAGCTGATTCGCATATCCGTGGAGATTCCATGAAAGTTTTAAGAAGCCTCACCTGGCTGTTCTTTATGTCCTCTATGGTTGCCGCCTGCGGCGGAGACGATGACCCTGCAAAGTCAGCAACCAACAACACGACCAACAACGCGACCAACAACGCGACCAATAACGCGACCAACAACGCGACCAATAACGCGACCAACAACACGACCAACAACACGACCAACAACACGACCAACAACACGACTTGTGCCGAAGTCACTTGCGGCGAAAACGCGACGTGCACCGACTCGGAAGCCGGCGCCATATGCACCTGCATCGAAGGCTTCACGGGTGATGGAGCGACTTGTGCAGACGTGGATGAGTGCGCCGATGCAACACTCAACGATTGCGATGCAAACGCAGCCTGTACCAACGATGTTGGTACCTTCGCATGCGCATGCAATGCCGGATTCACCGGCGACGGCACGACCTGCGCTGACATCGATGAATGCGCCGATGCGACACTCAACGACTGCGATGCAAACGCCGCTTGCACCAACGAACCCGGTTCGTTCGTATGCGAATGCACCACAGGCTACATGGGCGATGGAACCACCTGTGCTGACGTCGATGAGTGCGCCGATGCAACACTCAATAATTGCGATGCAAATGCAGCATGCACCAACGACGTAGGTACCTTCGCATGCGCATGCGACGCCGGATTCACCGGTGACGGCACGACCTGCGCTGACATCGATGAATGCGCCGATATGGCACTCAATACTTGCGGTGCCAACGCCACCTGCACCAACACTCCCGGAACATTTTCGTGTGCTTGCGACGGTGGATATTCGGGCGACGGAATCACCTGTACCGACGTTGATGAATGCGCCGATGCAACACTCAATGATTGCGATGCAAACGCAGCATGCACCAACGACGTAGGTACCTTCACATGCTCGTGCAACGCCGGATACACGGGTGATGGCACGACCTGCGCTGATGTCGATGAATGCGCCGACCCGATGCTCAACATCTGCGGAACTGATGCCACCTGCACCAACACGCCAGGCACGTTTTCGTGCGCATGTGATGCCGGCTATTCAGGCGACGGATTCACATGTGCCGACATTGACGAATGCAGCGACCCTGCACTCAATACGTGTGCGGCGACTCAGGCTTGCACCAACGACCCCGGAAGCTTCTCATGCACTTGTGTCGCGCCTTTTTCTGGGCCGAATTGCGACGAGCTTGTGATCGACAATGCCACCGTCGCGGTGGCCGAAGGAATGTACACACTCAGCGTGGTCTCCCTGACCAACGCCGCCGTGCTCAACATCAGCGGCGTGGTGATGCTGGACGTTGCGGGGAACGTAACGATCGACGCGACATCCTCGATCGTGGGTGATGGGGGTGGATTTGCCCCAGTCTTCCCCGGTCCCGCCATCGGCGGTGGTCCAGGAGGCGGTAGCGGCAACGGAAGCTCAGGCGCCTCGGGTGGCGGGTATGGCGGCACTGGCGGAAACGGTGGA
>JBFFMO010001024.1:0-2213 GCA_041554035.1 Allomicrovenator sp.
CTCAATACGCCAGGCTCTTGCCTGGCATTTACGACCGGCGCAGCGGGTCAAAGGTCGCGGAAAAGCGGTGTGGATAGGTAGCGTTCGCCCGTATCGCACAACATTGTGACGATTCGTTTGCCTTTGAATTCAGGTCGTGCCGCGATTTTTAAGGAGCCGACGACGTTTGCTCCAGCGCTGATGCCCACAAAAATGCCTTCTTCCCGAGCCAGGCGTCTTGCCATTTCCATCGCTTCGTCATCGCCGACTTCCACGACCCCATCAATCAGTGCGGCGTCGTAGTTTCCGGGGATGAACCCCGCGCCAATCCCCTGAATCTTGTGCGGCCCAGCGGCACCACCGGACAGCACAGGACTTCCAGAAGGTTCGATGGCGTAGGCGCGGAAATTGGGATTACGGGCCTTCAAGATCCTTGAGATGCCCGAGATCGTGCCGCCTGTTCCAACACCGGTCACGATGGCATCGATGTTTCCATCACAATCTTTCCAGATTTCTTCGGCCGTCGTAAGCGCGTGAGCCTCGGGATTGGCCGGGTTTTCAAATTGCTGCAGCACGATGGCGTCCGGGTCGGCCTCCGAAAGCTCCTCGGCTTTGTTCACGGCTCCCATCATGCCCAAGGGGCCCGGTGTGAGCACCAGTTCGGCGCCCAAGGCTTTCAGCAATGAGCGGCGTTCCAGCGACATGGTGTCGGGCATCGTCAACGTCAATCGATAGCCGCGCGCCGCGCAGATATACGCCAGCGCGATGCCTGTGTTGCCGCTTGTGGGCTCAATGATGCGTGTGTTGGGCCCGATTCGGCCGGCTTCTTCGGCCGTGCGAATCATGTTGGCGCCAATGCGGTCTTTGACGCTGCCAAGTGGATTAAAAAACTCGGCCTTCCCAAGGATCTCAGCGTGGCAATCGCCGACGACTTTCGACAGGCGGATCAGGGGGGTATTGCCGATCAGGTCGACAATACTGGTGTAGATGGGCATGGCTACCTCGTGGCTTCATCGGTTTCTTCGGCGCGTTCGTACCCTTCTATGCATTCAAGGATTTCCAGAGCCGCCGCGTAACGTGCGAATGGCGGCATGATATAGGCCCCTACGACGCGGTCGCTGATCGCGAGCAGCGTTTCCTGTGCGATCGCAACGCCTTCACTGCGTGCATCGGGCCCGCTTCCGGCGACTCGCATGCGTTCTCGGACGGCGTCGGGAACACTCATGCCGGGGACTTCGTTGTGCAGGAATTCGGCATTTCGATAAGACGCCAGCGGCAGCAGCCCCACCAGCACCGGGGTATTCATGTGTTTGGTGTCATCAAGGAAGCGCTCCAATACACGCGGATCGTAGACGGGCTGCGTCATGATGAATTTCGCCCCGGCTGCAATCTTGTCCTCGAGCCGGCGTAATTCGCGTTCGTAATCCGCCGCAGCCGGCTCGACGCCACACGCACAGAAGAATTGCGTCGTGTCGCCGATTTC
Organism: Allomicrovenator sp.; assembly: GCA_041554035.1. Lineage (GTDB taxonomy): Bacteria > Myxococcota_A > Bradymonadia > Bradymonadales > Bradymonadaceae > JBFFMO01. The sequence continues at coordinate 1,463 of JBFFMO010001024.1, forward strand.
TCGGCCTGCGGGATCGACGCCGCGGTTGAAGTTCTGAACGAGCCGCAAGATCCCGATGCTATCGAGGTCAAAAACGGCCGTCGCATGCGGGTAATCTCCCACTTTGGGTGGGTCGCCCGTCACCACGACCAGGTTATGGAGGTCCAACGAATGATAGGCCAGAATATCGGATTGCAGGCCCAGCAGATTTCGGTCTCGCCCACAGACATGCAAGATGACTTCGGTGTCGAGTTCACGCTGCAATTGGGTCGCGAGGGACCAATTTGCCATGCGAACCGAGGCGCGGGGTCCGTCTGCGATATTGATGACATCGACGCCACCGTTGCGCAGCATTCGTGCGGCTTCGATGGCTTTTTTGGAGTTGAGCCCCGAAGGCGGGTTCACCTCGACACTCACCACAAAATTATCGCGGTGGAGTTTTCGCCCGGCCTCGTCGCCTTTGCCCAGAACACGGTCTTCCCAGACTCGCATCAACTTGTCGGCGAGCTTCGATCGCTCGCGGGCAGGGACCTCGGGTAGGCCAGCCGAATCACCAACATCCAGAATCGTCAGACGTGTGGTGGCTCGGCTCACCCGTCCGCCGCCCATCATGCGAGCTGCGTCGCTCATGCGTTTGATGTGCTCAGGTCCGGTACCGCAGCAACCACCAATGATCTGGACGCCTGCCTTCAGGTAGCGCCGACCGTAGACGCCGAAATACTCAGGCGTGGCCATGTAAATCAGGCGTTCATCGACTTTACGTGGGTAGCCC
>JBFFMO010001025.1:0-2212 GCA_041554035.1 Allomicrovenator sp.
AAAATACTCGGCCATCTGGGCGTAGCGAAACTCGTGGTCCTCGCCCAGCAGCTTCGCTTTTTTGTACCAGCCGCGGGTGGCCGGGAAATAGATTTCGAAGTGTTCGGTTTCGAGTCGGCCGCCCAATCGCTCGGCAATCGTGGCGCGGTCGTGGTCGACCCCAAAGTGTTGACGACTCGTCCACCCCACCAGTGCAAGGGTCACCAGAAGGGTCGTCGCCACAATCGAATTCCTCAGGGGAAGCCAATTCTGGTAGCGATATCTGACCTCAACACATCCTACCAACGCGCCAGCAAGCGCCAGACACCAGATGCGGTAATAGACCAACCCGTCGGGAAGCGATAACGCCTCGTCATAAATGGAGCCGCTAAAATAACCCAAGAATAATTGGAAGCCGTTGATGGGCGGTTGCATCGCCAATTGCCACAAAAAAGCAAACACGCTCAGCAAACCGATAGCGCCCGCGATGACATTGCGTCGGCGCAGAGACCCGGTCGCGTACTCATCCACAACCAGTCGAATCGATGTGCCCACGACGACCGAAATCGCTGGAATCAGCAGCCAGAACAGGTATCCAAGGCCCGGCGCACAATTGGTGACGCGAAGGGAATCCAAGCTCAGGATAACAAGTGGAAGAGCTAACGCCCCTAGATGCAGCGCCACCCTGTTCATCACGCGATCAACGGGAGCCCCGCGGTGGGCGATGGGCCAAAATAGCGAAATGAAGCCGCTAAGAACGCCGAAGAGCGCGGCGGATTCGTACGAAATGACCGACATCAAGGGCAGAAAACACGCAACCACGGCAACAACGCCGTAAAACGCGGTGATCCGACCAAAAGCCGACGTCAAGAATTTCAATGGATGAGTGGGATATTTGGCGCGTTCTCGAGTCGCATGCGGCTTCCAGCCTTGATTCCCAGGCGTGCACATGTCCCCGCGCTCAGTTCAAGCACATGACGAGAGGGCTCGTCGACTCCGCGCCCCGTCAGCGTAAGCGGCGGAACATCAGTTACGATTCCCTTCACGACGCCGTCTTTACCGATGAAGAGCATATCAAGCGGGATGAGTGTGTTTTTCATCCAGAATTGATGTTTGTCGTCGTAATCGTAGACGAAAATCATTCCCCAATTTTCCTTCATTTCGGTGCGAAACATCAGGCCGCGACGTTGCTCATCGACGTCGTCGGCCACTTCAAGAAAGAACTGCGCGATCTGCGTTGGCCCGTTATAAAACGAGGCGATGGGCGTATCGGCGCGCACGGTTCCGGTGATGGCGGGAGGGATGGTGCAAACACCATCTAAACATCGCAGGAATTTTTCGCATTGGCCGTCCACACCACAGGCGACTTCGGGCGGCGTGGGTTCAGAGACCTCAGGGACCTCCGACGTCGTTGCGATTTTTTCGGTCGTGTCAGCCTGTTGCTGGCAGCCAACGCCCAGAATCACAGCGAAGAGCAGAGCCCATTTAGATGCGTTTAAGCGTGGCACGAATCAGCTCCTGGAGTTCCTTGTCCTTTTCGGCCTTGCCCCGAGCGGTGAGTTCAGACTTCGCCTTGAGCAGTCCAAACGCCTCGATGGCGGCCTTTCGAATCTTACGATTAGGGTCCCCAGCGACGCTTTCAACCAGCGAAACTGCGCTTGGATGAGTCGTCGTGCCCAAAGCCTTGACGGCGGTCAAACGCAAAGTCTCGTCTGCAGCATTGAGCTGAATGGCGATGCCTGTGACCGCTTTTTCTTCTCGGAACGTACCCAATGATTCGACCGCGGTGATACGGACACGCGCGTCCTTGTCGTTCAGTCCGCCCGAAAGGGTCGAGATGACCTCGCGCACGCCCTGCACGTCGTCTCGCGCCACGAGCTTGGCCAACGCAAAGAACGAGGCGTCGCGTACGACAGCGTCGGGCGATTTAACCAACGCCTTGATACGGTCCCAGGCAAAGGACTCTCCCCGGTTAGCGAACGAACGAATGGCCGCAGCCTGAACCTCAGCGTCTTTGTCCTCAAGCATCACCTTCAATTCATCTGCGAGCTCGCCGCCTTTGAACTTGCCGATGGCGAAGGCAACGTCACGTCGAACGTCGGCGCTCTTATCGTTGACCAGAGGCTTCAGAACCGCTGCAGTCTTGGCGTCAGCGAATTCTCCAAGAGCGCGTGCCGATGCGCCACGGATCGACGCATCAGAGCTGGCGATCCCTTCTTTGAGGGTACCAAAT